>JBJMUK010000016.1:0-4195 GCA_045811225.1 Sphingomicrobium sp.
TCGGCGCCGCCCATGAACGGCATCACCCGGCGCTCGATCTTGGGGAGGGGCATCGAGCGGCCCTCACGCGTTGCCTTGAAGGCACGATCCTGGTCGCGCGGAGGATCAGCCAGGGCAGGGCTGGCGAAGATGCCTGCGGCAAGCGCGGCGGAAAGGATGGTACGGAACAGGCTCATGGCGAATCTCTGTGCAGGTTCTAGCACAAGGCATTGAATGCCCTATGAATGCTTCGTTCCGCTAGGTTCAGCTAGTGTTGAAAGCGGGCGTGGTCTTTCGAAGGACGGTGCGCTAGTCGCCCGGCGCATCATGGCTGCCCCAATTCTCTCATATGAAAACCTTGGCCTTGTTCAGGGCGAAGGCTGGCTGTTCCAGCACCTGGACTTGTACATTGGGGAGCGGGACCGGCTAGCGCTGATCGGGCGCAATGGTGCCGGTAAGACCACGCTGCTGAAGTGCATTGCGGGACTGATCGACACCGATCAGGGGCGCCGGACCATTGTTCCGGGTACCAAGGTCGTGCTGCTTGAGCAGGACCCCGACATGGGGGGGCACGATACGCTGCTCGACTGGGTGCTCAGCGGTGAAGACGCCCCGGCCGAACATGAGGCGGCGGCAATTGCGGAGCAACTCGGCGCCGAGCTGTCGCGCTCGGTGGCGACAGCGAGCGGTGGCGAGAGGCGGCGGGCCACGATTGCCCGGGCGCTCGCTCGCGGACCTGACGTGCTCCTGCTCGACGAGCCGACCAACCATCTCGATCTTGGCGCCATCGAGTGGCTTGAGAACTGGCTGAACCGGTTCGCCGGTGCCTTCATTGTCATCAGCCATGATCGCACCTTCCTGTCGCGCCTCACGCGGAGTTGCCTGTGGCTGGACCGAGGCGACCTGCGGCGGGCGGAGATTGGCTTTGGCGGCTTTGATGCATGGACCGAGCGCGTCTACGATGAGGAGCTTCGTGCCGCTGAGAAGCTCGATGCGAAGCTCAAGCTCGAGCTGCATTGGTTGCAGCGCGGCGTGACGGCGCGGCGCCGACGCAACCAGGGCCGGTTGGCCAAGCTCAACGAAATGCGCGCGCAGCGGGCGGCGATGATCGGCGCTGCCGGAACCGCAAAGCTGGCGGTGGCACGCGACGACGTGCGCACCAAGACTGTGATCGACGCCGAGAATGTGACCAAGAGCTTCGGTGACCGTCCGATCATCAAGGATTTCAGCCTGCGCGTTCAACGCGGCGACCGCATTGGCCTGGTCGGTCCGAACGGCGCGGGGAAGACTACGCTGCTGAAGCTGCTGACCGGCGAAATTGCGCCGGACAGCGGCAAGGTTGCCCTTGCCAAGACGCTGTCGGGCATCGTCATCGATCAGCAGCGCAAGTTGATGGAGCCGCAGAAGCGGGTCCGGGACGTGCTTGCCGAAGGCGGTGACTGGATCGACGTCCGCGGCATCAAGAAGCATATCAAGGGCTATCTGAAGGATTTCCTGTTCGATCCCGGGCTGACCGAGGCGCCCGTGGGGTCCCTGTCCGGCGGCGAGCGGTCGCGGCTGCTCCTTGCGCGGGAGTTTGCACGGGAGGCGAACCTGCTGGTGCTCGACGAGCCGACCAACGATCTCGACCTCGAAACGCTCGACCTGCTGCAGGAAGTGATCGCGGATTACGAGGGCACCGTGCTGATCGTGAGCCACGACCGCGACTTCCTCGACCGCACCGTCACGATCACCCTGGGCCTGGACGGGTCAGGGAAAGTCGACGTGGTTGCTGGAGGCTATGAGGACTGGGCCAGGCGGAAGGCCGCTCCAGCGAAATCGGGCGCAGCGCGTACGAAAAGCAGCAAGCCGACTGGGCCAGCGGCGGGTCCGACGAAGACTGCCAAGCTGTCCTACAAGGATCAGCGCGACCTTGACCGCCTGCCGCAGGAGATCGAGCGGATCGAGGCGGAGATCGCGCGTGCGGAACAGGCTCTTGCGGATCCTGACCTTTACAGCCGGGACCCGAAGCGCTTCGCCGAGCTTACCGCACAGATCGACCGCCTGCGCGCGGACAGCGACGCGGCTGAACATCGCTGGCTGGAGGTTGCCGAATTGGCGGAGCAGCTTGCCGGTTAGGGGCTGGGCTCTCGGCTAGGCGCCGAGCTGATACTGCTTCAACAG
Source organism: Sphingomicrobium sp. (assembly GCA_045811225.1). Classification (GTDB taxonomy): domain Bacteria; phylum Pseudomonadota; class Alphaproteobacteria; order Sphingomonadales; family Sphingomonadaceae; genus Sphingomicrobium. Next base: position 2,143 of record JBJMUK010000016.1, read on the forward strand.
ATCGTACAGCGTCGGCCGGCTGACCCCCAGGAGCTTTGCTGCGCCCGAGATATTGTTCTCGGTCCGGCTCAGTGCCTGTCGGATTGCCCGGCGGTCGGCTACTTCGCGGACCGCGCGCAGGTTGATGGCCGATGGTTCGTCTTCGGCCGATCCAGGTAGGTCGAGGTCTTCGGCCGTCAGCTGCTTCCCGTCGGCCATGATCACCGCGCGCTTGATGCGGTTTTCCAGCTCACGGACGTTGCCGGGCCATGGATAAGAGTCAACGGCGGCCACAGCATCGGCGGAAAGGCCCTGCACTTTGCTCTTCATCTCGCGAGAGTAGCGGTTGACGAAATGACGGGCGAGCAGGACGGCATCGCCCGGACGCTCGGCAAGCGAAGGGATTGCGACCACGATTTCCGCGAGACGATAATAGAGATCCTCCCGGAACCGGCCGTCGCTCTTCATCGACTCTAGGTCCTGGTGGGTTGCGCACACGATGCGTGTGTCCACCGGGATAGCCTGGCGCCCCCCGATGCGCTCGATCACTCGTTCCTGCAGGAAGCGGAGAAGCTTGACCTGCAACGGCAGAGGGATGTCCCCGACTTCGTCGAGGAACAATGTCCCCCCCTGGGCGAGCTCGATCTTGCCTGGGTTGGTCTTCACCGCGCCGGTGAAAGCGCCCCGCTCATAGCCGAACAGTTCAGCTTCCAGCAGGTTCTCCGGGATTGCAGCGCAGTTGATGGCGACGAACTCGCCCTTCGCGCGGCCGCTCTTTTCGTGAACGGCACGCGCCAGCAATTCCTTGCCGGTGCCGCTTGCGCCAAGCAACATTACCGAAACGTCGGCATTGGCTACGCGCTCGATCGTGCGTGCAACCTTGAGCATTTCGGGGGCAGCGCTGATGATCGCGCCCAGCACGGCACTGCCGCCGCCTTCTTCAAGACGGCGGTTCTCGGACTCGATACTGTGCAGGTGGAAGGCGCGGGCGACGATCAGGCCGAGCTCGTCGATGTCGAGCGGCTTGCGGTAGAAGTCGTATGCGCCCAGCGCGATTGCCCGCAACGCGCTTTCCCGGGCGCCGTGGCCAGAGGCGACGATGACCTTCGTGTCGGGCTTGAGCTGCAGGATCTCCGACAGGGTCGCGAATCCTTCGTCGGTGCCGTCCGGATCCGGCGGCAGGCCAAGGTCGAGGGTGACCACCGCCGGCTCGTACTGCCGGAGCGCTTCGATCGCCGCGACACGATCGGTCGCAGCGATGACTCGATAGCCGTCATAGGCCCACTTCAGCTGCCGCTGCAGTCCCTCGTCATCCTCGACAACGAGCAGGACGGGAAGGTCGTCGGTTTGATCGGTCATGCGATTTTCCGTTGTTCTTGCTCGTCGGTGACGGCGGAAGGGAGCAGGATGGTGAAGCAGCTGCCCTGGCCCGGGCGGCTGTCGACGCTGAGACGTCCACCCATGGCAGCAATCAGGGACCGAGCCTCGAAAGAGCCGATCCCGAACCCGGTGGGCTTGGTGGAAGCGAAGGGCTGGAACAGGCGGTTGCGGATGAAGTCTCCGTCCATTCCCGCGCCTTTGTCGGTGATGGAGATCTCGATCATGTCGGCGCGGCTTGCAACGCGGACGATGACCGGCTCCTTGCCGGGGCTTGCTTCAATGGCGTTCTGCAGGAGGTGACCAACGGCCTGTTCCAGCGCGATTGCATCGGTCGACGCCCAAAGCGCAGTGTCGCCCAGCAAGCGTACTTCATGCGATCGGCGCTTGGCCGCGATGGCCGAGGACAGGATGGGTCGCAGGGCCTGTGCCTCGATGCGCTGGGCCCGGGGGGTGGCCTGGGGCGACAGGCGCGCGAGCAAGTCGTTCATCTTGCCGACGGAGCTCTTGAGTGTGGCGATCATGTCGGCGCGGAACTCGGCGTTCTCCGAATGGCGCTCCGCATTGCGCGACAGCAGGGACAATTGGCTGACCAGGTTCTTGATGTCGTGCAGAATGAAGGCGAAGCGGCGATTGAATTCTTCGAACCGCTGCGCGTTGGACAGGGCTTCGCGCCCGTGCGCTTCGGCAAGCGAGC
>JBJMUK010000017.1:0-7743 GCA_045811225.1 Sphingomicrobium sp.
AGGAAACCGACTGGCAAATCTGGATCGCACAGGGCCAGAATCCCTATCCCTGCCGTTATGTGATCACCAGCAAAGAAGTCGACCAGTCGCCGCAATTCACCTTGGTTGTTCGGGATTGGAAGGCTGGCGCGGCCGTCGGGCAATCTGATTTTGCCTTCACCGCGCCACCTGGTGCCAAGCTACTGCAGGCCGAGGATATACAGGCGCTGAAGGAAACAAGCGACCTGCCGGAGAACTACAAGATCGGAGCATCAGAATGATCCCTAGAAAGCTTAAAGTCCTCTGCCTTGCCGGATTTTGCGGCTTTGTGGGATTGGAGGCGGCAAACGAATTCAGTGGTGTGGACTCCTACGGCATTATCTCTCCCGCGGAAGCCAGGGTGGGCCGTCCCCTGACGCCGGTTAGCGTGGCTGGCGTGGCCCGTCGTACGACAAGGCGGTGCGCTGCCGGCGTATATAATTGCTGACGCGCTGCCCCTGATCTTGCCGAGTCCAACTGTTTGGCAGGGACCTTGCCGCTCATTTTGCGCGTTCCCTGAAGCCGTTACGGGTTGGCTCGCTTCCTTCGAGTCCTAGTGCGTCCGCCATCCTCTTCCGCACCTTTTCACAGCATCCCGCCATAGCTAGCTTCGCTCCGCCGCGACTTGTGGCGGCGTGAAACGCTTGAGGTCTAATGGACAAACTCCCGTCCGAGCTGATGATGGAAGCGGAGACCCGCGTATCCTATGGCCCGGTACCAGACCGGCTGTTTGATTCGCCACTCGACCAAATGGCCTGGCAAATGAAGCCGGACGAGTTCCTGCTGCGGGCCGAGGGCGATCACTTTTTCCATTACCGTCCCGGCAAAGGCATCACGATCCACCGCGGAGCGGATGCCGACGAGAGCGAGGAATCGCTGTGGCTCAACGGCAGCGTATATGCCGCCGTTGCAAGCATGAACGGGCTTTTACCTATCCATGCCTCCGCCGTCGGCTTTTGCGGATCCGTCTTCGCCTTCACGGGCCCGGCGGGTGAAGGCAAGTCGACGCTCGTTGCCGGCCTCGCCAAGCACGGGTTGCCGATGTTTTGCGATGACACGCTGGTGCTCGACCTGTCCGACCCAGAGCGGATCATGTGCCTGCCGGGGCACAAGCGACTGAAGCTAAGGCCGGATGCGTTCGCACTGACCAAGGCCATCCGCGAAGAGAAGGTGTCGCGGACCTATGACAAATATTATGCCGTGCCCGCTTCCGGCACCGTCGGCACGGCCTTGCAGATGGCCGAGCTGATCTTCCTCGAAGTCGGCGCGGATCCAGCAATTTTGCCGATGAATGCATCCGAGCGCTTCATGAGAATGGAAGACGATCACCAGACATACCGGCTGTTTGAGGCGGCTCGCCAGTTCGACCGCAGCGAACAATTTGCCCATCGGACGCGATTGGCTCGACAGATCGGGATGGCAAGCTTCACCCGTCCCCATGACAAACTGCGGTTCGACGACGGAGTTTCGCTCGCAGCCGACTATATCAATAGCCGTCGATGGCAGTGATGGCGGTTGCAAACGCAACCAAATCAACACTATGCGTCTTGACGCCGGCATGACATTAGTGGCCAATATTGCTCGGAGAAGTGAAGCGTGATGAAGGATGCACCCAAGAAAGACTGGACCAAACCCAAGCTCGAACGCCTGGGCAGGCTCAAAGATGTCGCGCAACAACCGCCGCCGGGTGGCCAAGGACTTGGCCTAAGGACTTAGGCACGCGCGACCCGTCAGCATTCGACCGGAAGCCAAGTTTGGGCTCCAAATGTTCCACCAACTCAAGCGTCTGAGCCGTCATGTTAGCATTCGCTTGGCCGTGGGAGAGCGACGGCGACGGAAACCGGGCACTTGTGGGGCGTCTTGGCGCCTCGCTCTGCGCAGGAATTGGTGGACATGCAGGGTCAGCGCAATTTGATGATCTGCATTTCGCTTATCGGCCGCTTCGCTCCACCGCGGCGCTGAGTCGTGCCTGGCGGCCCGCGCGCCTGCCGAGCGGCAGGTTAGCCGCGTTCCACGGTTACTTCGACAATGCCGCCGAGATCGCCGCGGAACTGGGCACAGACTCTGGCAATGCTGCCCAACTCTATGGTTTGGCGGTTGAACAGTGGGGCGATCAGACCGAGCAGCGGGTGGTCGGCGAATATTGCGCACTGATTGCCGATCCACGAGAGTTTCGGCTTCGCTTGTCCCGCAGCCCGCTCCGGGCGCCTCCGCTCTGCTATTTTCACGACGAGCGGCTGGTCGCCGTGGCCTCCGTTCCTCGGGCATTGTTTGCAGCCGGCGTCCAGAGGCGCCTAAACGAGCGACATGTTGCGGACAGCACTCTCATCAATTTTAGCAATCAGGAGTCGAGCTGGTTCGAAGACGTGCATCGAGTGCCGCTGGGATCGGTGGTTGACCTGGAGCGAGGCAGGCAGCGGATATTGCGAAAGGTCTACGATCTCCTCGCTATGCCCGACGTGCGGATGGCTAGCGACGCGGAATACATAAAAAGGGCCAGCGAACTGCTCGACCAAGCTGTTGGGGTATGCCTGACGGGTTTTAAGCGCCCCGGGGTCGCCCTTTCGAGCGGCCTCGATTCGCCCCAGGTCGCATGTCGCGCCTTGGCAGCGCTGCCGGCGGGGCAGACGCTTCCGACATTTACCTTTCATCCCGAGCCGGGCTTCGACGGCCGGTGCGAAGCCGGGAAGCTCGGAGACGAGCGCCCATTAGTCGAAGCATTTGCAGCAATGCATCCAGGGTTGGAACCGCATTTCACGTCCAACGCTGGCTACGAACATGACTATCGCTGGGATGAATTCTTCCACCTGATGGGCGGTGCGCCTTCGGGCCTGTGCAACATGTATGTCTTCCACGGCCTTTTCTCAGGCGCGGCAAAACAGGGCTGCGACGTCCTGCTTCATGCCGAGTGGGGCAATTGCACCTTCAGCGACGCGGGCGGCTGGGGCTTTGTCGAATATCTGCTCAAGGGCCGCTGGCGCCAATTGTGGCTGGCGCTTGCCCGTCAGCCAAACCAGCACCGATCCATCCTATGGCGCTTTTTTGCCCGAATCATTTTGCCGCTGCTGCCAAATTGGCTGTGGCGGCTGGTCAGGAAGATCGCACAGCCTAGGCGCAAATATTTGGTTGAACTTATGCAGCCGCTGTCGCGCGAATATCAGATCGCATCCGGTGCGGCACAGCGGCTGCGCGACGCTGGCGTCGAGCTTGATCGATACCATCCTTGGAACCGTCGCCATGCCCAACAACTACTCTTTCGGAATGGTGAGTCAGAGGCGGCGGAGGTTTACCAGGCCTTCGAGCAGATGTATGGCGTGCCGCTGCGCGACCCAATGGCGTACCGTCCCTTTGTCGAATTCTGCCTGGGCCTGCCGGTTGAGATGTTCATCCGCGACGGCGAGGTGAGATGGCTGGCTAAGGAAATGGCCAAGGGCATCATGCCCGAAGATCAGCGCGCCAACCGGCTTAATGGCCGTTGGGATTCGGATTGGCTTTTGCGGATTAAACGTCGTCGCGCCGATTTCATTGCCGAAATCGACCGCTTGGCTAAGAACGAACGGATGGCGGCAATGCTGGACCTGCCTCGCATGCGTGCCGCCCTCGAAGACCTGCCAGATCAGACCGAGCTTGATCCGCAGAAATACTATTCCGCCGAATTTGCCGTTCCTCGGGGCCTTCTTACAGCCAGGTTCGTCAGCTTTATCGAGGGCCGGAACGAGCAATGACTTCTGTCTGAATTCTTGTTCTTGGTTGGATGCTGCCGGTGGAATTTTACGGCCGCCGACGGGTTATCGCAGCCGGCGACTCCAAATGACCTCGATTGGGTCCGGTTCGTGCAGCTCGCCCGCTATCATCGGGTGCAGGGCCTGGTCTGGAATGCGCTGGCCCAAGAGGCTGCCGCTGTGCCCGACTATGCGAGGGGCGCCCTTACGGCGGATGCCAGACAAATTGCGGCGACTAACCTAGGCATTGCCAAGGAATGCGCCGAGCTGCGGGAGGATTTCGAGCGCTCAGCCATCCCGCTCCTTTTCGTCAAGGGTCTGACGGTTGGCGCGCTGGCCTACTGTTCGCCAATGCTCAAAATGGGCTGGGACATCGACCTATTGATCGACCCCGCCGACTTGAGGGTGGCGGCCGATCTGCTGACTCGCAGGGGCTATTCGCTCAGGCTGCCTTCAACGCAGAGGCAGCTTCACTCCTGGCATGCGCGCAGCAAGGAATCAGTCTGGATTCGTGGCGATTGCCTGCATGTCGAGCTTCATACCCGCCTGGCCGACAATCGGCACATGATCCCGGGCCTGGGCGTTCATTCGCCCGGGCAACTGGTCAAAGTCGATTTCAATTTGACCTTGCCAACGTTGGCCGAAGACGAGTTGTTCGCTTATCTCGCGGTTCACGGCGCTTCCAGCGCTTGGTTCCGGCTCAAATGGATTTCCGACTTCGCAGCCCTTGTTCATGGCCGAGACCCCGAAGACATTGCCCGCCTCTATTCGCGGTCTCAGGAGTTCGGTGCCGGGCGTGCTGCTGGGCAGGCATTGCTGCTGGCGGATGCCCTGTTCGATCTGCTGGCCGGCGCACCGGCATTGCGGGATAATCTTCGCTCGGAGCGCGCAACCCGACTGCTGTGTCATGCCGCTTTGCGGATGTTGACCAAGGGGAGCCGCGAACCGACGGAGCAGCGGCTTGGCACTCTGACCATCCACTGGACTCAGTTCCTACTTCAGCGGGGCGCGGGCTACATGCTCTCTGAGCTGCGGCGGCAGCTTGGAAGCATGCTACACAGCGACAGCGGTTGACGATTATCCAGCATTCGCTCCAGGGCGGTTCCGGACAAGTTCGTCGACAACCGCCGGATCCGCCAGCGTCGAAGTATCCCCAAGATTGGACGTGTCGCCTTCCGCGATTTTGCGCAAGATGCGGCGCATGATCTTGCCAGACCGGGTTTTGGGCAACGCCGGTGCAAACTGGATGACGTCAGGGGTTGCGATCGGGCCAATTTCCTTCCGCACCCACTGCACCAGCTCCTTGCGCAGCGCCTCGTCCGTCGGACAGCCGGCATTGACCGTCACGAACGCGTAGATTCCCTGCCCCTTGATGTCGTGCGGCATACCGACAACTGCGGCCTCGGCCACATGATGGTGCGCGACCAGCGCGCTTTCCACCTCAGCCGTCCCCATCCGATGGCCGGAAACGTTCAGCACATCGTCGATCCGCCCGGTGATCCAGTAATAGCCGTCCGCGTCGCGTCGGCAGCCATCGCCCGAGAAATAAAAGCCGGGAAACGTCGTGAAATAAGTTTGGAAGAAACGCTCATGATCGCCCCAGACGGTGCGCATCTGCCCCGGCCAGCTGTCAGTGATGACCAGCGAACCCTCGCCGGCCCCCTCGATGAGCTTTCCATCGGCGTCGACCAGCGCAGGCTGCACTCCGAACAGCGGCTGGGTCGCACTCCCGGGTTTCAACGCCGTCGCACCCGGAAGCGGCGAGATGAGAATGCCGCCGGTTTCCGTCTGCCACCAGGTGTCGACGATCGGGCAGCGTCCTTCGCCCACTACCCGATGATACCAGCCCCACGCCTCGGGGTTGATCGGCTCACCGACGGTACCAAGCAATTTCAACGATTTGCGCGATGTTTTTTGCACCCACACGTCACCTTCGCGCATCAAGGCGCGAAGCGCGGTCGGCGCCGTGTAGAGGATTTCCACCTGATATTTGTCGACCACCTGCCAGATGCGGCTGGGGTCGGGCCAGTTGGGCACGCCTTCGAACATCAGGCTGGTCGCGCCGTTCGCCAGGGGGCCATAGACGATGTAGCTGTGCCCGGTGACCCAGCCGATGTCGGCCGCGCACCAGTAAACCTGCCCGGGCCGGTAATCGAACACACACTCGTGGGTGAGAGCGGTCCAGACAGCATAACCGCCGGTTGTGTGCAGCACGCCCTTGGGCTTTCCGGTCGATCCCGAGGTATAGAGAATGAACAGTGGGTCTTCCGCGTCCATTTCCTCGGGCGGGCAGTCTGCCGAGACGCCGGATTCAGCCTCCTCCCACCACAAGTCGCGGCCTGCCGTCATCGCCACTTCAGCGCCGGTGCGGCGCATGACAATGACTTTCTGGACCGACGTACAATGCGTGAGCGCCTTGTCGACATTGGCCTTGAGCGGAATTGACTTTCCGCCGCGAAGGCCCTCGTCGGCAGTGATCACCAGGCTACTGTCGCAGTCGATGATCCGGCCCGCCAGCGCCTCTGGCGAAAAGCCTCCGAATACAACGGAATGGATGGCGCCGATCCGGGCGCAGGCCAACATGGCTACCGCCGCCTCGGGGACCATCGGCAAGTAGATCGTTACCCGATCTCCCCGGCGCACGCCCTGCGCCTTCAGGGCGTTGGCGAAGCGGCAGACCATCCCATGAAGCTCTCGATAACTGATCGTAAGGCCCCGCTCGGCCGGATCGTCCGGCTCCCAGATGATGGCAGTCGCGCTCCCACGCGTTGCCAGGTGGCGGTCCAGGCAGTTGGCCGACAGGTTCAATGTTCCGTCCGCAAACCAGCGGATGCAGAATTGCTCCTCGCTGAAATCACATTCCTTGACGGTGGAAAACCGGCGCATCCAGTCGATCCGCTGGGCTTCGCGCCGCCAAAAGCTTTCGGGATCGTCAACCGACTCGCGATACAATTGGGAATATCGGTTCGCGTCGATCAGCGCTTTGTCGGACCATTCCGACGGGACAGGATAGACAGAGTCGGTCATGCGAGCCTCTCTCCTTCGCCAGAGGAAGTAGGCTGCCGTAGCGTCCGTGCAAAGCCCCTCGCGCCGCGCGAAATGCTTCGCTAGCACCGCGTCATGACATTGCTAGTCACCGGCGCGGCCGGCTTTATCGGATCATCTGTCGCCAAGGCGCTGCTGGAACGCGGCGAACAGGTCATCGGGATCGACAACCTCAACGACTATTATGACCCTGTGTTGAAGCATGCCCGGCTCGATCGGATCCGGGCGGCGCATGGCAATGCCTTTACCTTCGAACAGGTCGATTTCGGCGATCAGGATGCACTTGAGGCATTTGCGAAGCCTCATCGATTCGACCGGATCGTGCATCTGGGAGCCCAGGCCGGCGTTCGCTATTCGCTGGTGAACCCCCAAGCCTATGTCCGCTCCAACCTGATGGGCCAGATCAACATGCTGGAGCTGGCCCGGCACCGCGAAGTCGATCACTTCGTCTATGCCAGTTCCTCCTCGGTCTATGGTGGCAACGAAACCCTGCCGTTCCGGGTCGAGGACCGGGTCGATCATCCCGTTTCGCTATACGCCGCGACCAAGAAGTCCGATGAGCTGATGGGCGAAAGCTATGCTCATCTCTTCCGCTTGCCGATGACCGGCCTCCGCTTCTTCACGGTCTATGGGCCGTGGGGCCGCCCCGACATGGCGATGTTTATCTTTGCTAAGGCTCTATATGAAGGGCGGCCGCTAACCGTTTTCAATAACGGCGAAATGCGCCGCGACTTCACTTACATCGACGATATCGTCCGCGGTGTACTTTCCTGCCTCGATGGTCCGCCCAAGGATGACGGCCAAACCAAGGCTGGCGGAAGCAAAAGCCCCCATGCCCTCTACAACATCGGCAACCATCGCTCTGAAGAGCTGATGCGAATGGTGTCACTGCTTGAGCAGGCGACCGGCAGAAAGGCCGTGGTCGAGTTCATGCCGATGCAGCCCGGCGACGTTAGAG
>JBJMUK010000018.1:0-5233 GCA_045811225.1 Sphingomicrobium sp.
CATCGACACCCATGGCGAGCGCGCCACGGGCACGATCCTCGGGGCCGCCGCCGGCGCACTGCTCGGCCGGGGGATCGATCGCAGCCGAGTCCGCTGCCGCTAAAAGACGGAGGTTACCTGGACCGGCGCCTGCTCCCCCTCGAAGGCGCCGGTCATTTTTTGCTTCCGCCCGGCTGTATTGACACACTAACACAGTATGCGTAGCCTCCCGCGTAGTAACGGGAGGAACCTTATGTATAGCCAGAATGATCTGGACGAGGCGGTTGCGGCCGGGGCGATCAGCGCCGATGCCGCCAACGCCTTGCGCAACTTCGTGGAGGGCGAACGCTCCACATCGCTGCCGGACGAAGAGCAATTTCGCCTCATCACCGGCTTCAACGACATTTTCGTTTCCATTGCTGCAGCGATCCTGCTGTTCGCCGTGGGTTGGATCGGCCAGACGATTGGGCAGTCGACAGGGCTGATCATCGATCACGACGGACCGTCGCCCGTCGGTGCGGCACTGGTTGCCGCCACCGCTTGGGGGTTGTCCTTGTTCTTCACTGCGAAGCGGCGGATGGCACTGCCATCAATCCTGCTGCTGCTCGCCTTCATCGGCGGCGTCTTCGCCACCGCCGGGTTCAGCCTCGTGCTGGCAATTGGGGAGGGGCGCCTGGACAATAATCCGGCACTTGGTGGCACCTTGGCTGCTGTCGCGGCGGCCATTGCGGCAGCTGGCGCGTGGCTTCACTGGCGCCGTTTCCGTGTCCCGATCACAATTGCTGCCGGTGCTGCAGCGGTCGCCGGAATTGCGGTCGGCCTACTCGTTGCCGTGCTTGGCGATCGGGTCGAGAACATGCGTGACCTGATTCTGGGCTTTGTGCTTGTACTCGGCGTCGGCATGTTCCTGTTCGCCATGTGGTGGGACGGGTCGGACCGCGGACGCGTTACGCGCCGTTCGGACGTGGCCTTCTGGCTGCACCTGCTCGCAGCGCCCATGATCGTCCACCCGGTCTTCTCACTGCTCGGCCTGAATGATGGCAATGCGACCATTGCCGAAGGGTTCGTCGTGATCCTGCTCTACGTCGCGCTGGGCATTACGGCGCTTGCCATCGACCGGCGCGCACTGTTGGTCTCGGCACTGGCCTACGTCCTGTACGCTCTTCAGGCCATGTTCCGCGAATTCGGTGCGGTGGAACTCAATGTCGCATTGACGGCGCTGGTAATCGGATCGGCGCTGCTGCTCCTGTCAGCCTTCTGGCACCAGGCGCGTGGAGCGATCGTCCGGCCATTGCCTGAAAGCCTTCGGGAGCGCCTTCCGATCTTGGACCGGCGGGTCTCTGCTACTCCGCTACCAGCCGCATAAGCCGGCGTTCGAGCGGGGCCAGGACCGCATTCAGGTCGTGGCCCCGTTTGAGCACCAGCCCATGTTCGCTGATCAAGGCAAACGCCCCCTGCTTCGCCCGAAGCGCGGGGCGTTTTTCTATGCGCACTTCCGGCCGTTCCGTGGCGCGGCGAAAGGCGGCGAAGCTCGCCACTTCCGCTTCCATGCTGATCGCATAATCGCGCCAGTGACCGGCCGCGACCATGCGACCGTAGAGGTCGAGGATGCGGGTAAGTTCCTTGCGGTCGAAAGCGGTCGTTGGCTTGCGGTCCCGAACATTCGGGAACGGGGTAATGACGCTCAAGCGCTTTTCGCCTTCGGTGCCGGCTGGCGCGCCGCCTTCATTTCCTGGATTTCGCGACGGAGATCCTCGATGTCGCGCTCAAGCTCCATGACGCGGACCCGCGCTGGATCGCAATCTTCCCCGCAGGGCGTGCCATAGGGGATGAAGCCGACGCTGTAGTGAACACTGTCGACCGGAACGGCCTTGGCCGGGATGCCCACCACCGTCGATCCGGGCAGAACGTCGCGAGTGACGACGGAGTTAGCGCCGATCTTCGCGCCCTCACCAACTTCGATTGGGCCGAGCACCTGCGCACCTGATCCGATTACCACGCTAGAGCGCAGCGTGGGATGGCGCTTGCCGCCGACGCCGGTCGTTGGGTTGGTGCCGCCCAGGGTGACGCACTGGTAAATGGTAACGTCGTCACCAATCTCTGCCGTCTCACCGATGACCGTGAAGCCGTGATCGATGAAGAAGTTGCGGCCGATCTTCGCGCCCGGATGGATATCAATTGCTGTCATGAAGCGCGAGAAGTGGTTCACCAGGCGAGCTAGGAAGAACAGCTTCCCGTCATACAGCCAATAGGCAATGCGGTGCAGGCCCAGTGCCCAGACGCCCGGATAGAAGAGCACGTCCCACCGCGAATGAGCGGCTGGATCACGGGACTTCACCGAGTCCAGATAGGCGACGAGCCTGGAAGCCAATTCCGCGATCCCTCTTGCGTTTGCCCGCATAACCTAAGTGCGGTGCTGGAAAAATGCCAGCTTGAGACAGCGAGCGCGCCTTAGAGCGTGGCGTGAACGGTGGCGATTGCCTTTGTCACCGCGCCGATCCGCGCAGCCGCCTGGATCGTCTCCGCCTTCACGCCATGCTGCTGGAGCACGCGTTCATGGCTGTCGATGCACATGCCGCATCCGTTCATTGCGGACACTGCGAGCGAGAACAGCTCGAAATCGTCCTTGTCGATCCCGTGCGTGCCGATGAAGTTCATGCGCAGCTTGGCCGGCATGGTGCCATATTCCGGGTTCGAAGCGAGGTGCACGAACCGGTAATAGACGTTGTTCATCGCCATCATTGCCGCAGCGCCCCGGGCGGCGTTGGCATATTGGTCGGTGAGCTTGCCGTCGATCTCTGCTTCAGCAGCGGCGACTAGGGGCCGATATCCGGAGCCATGGGCGCAGGCCAGCAGCAGCCCCAGCTTGCGATTGTCCCCAAGCAGCTGATCGCTGAGGATCGATGACAGGTTCAGCCGCAGGTCCTTGGCATAGTCCGGCAAGGTGTCTGCGAATTGCTTGAGCGACATGGGCCGTCTCCGAATGGAAAATGAGTTTCGCCGATGGGCAGGGACCCGGCGCGTACCGAGCCCCTGCCTCGGGAAAGGCGGCCCAACAGGGGAGAAGGCCGCCGTTCGAATGTCGCTTAAGCGGCGACCGGCTTGAGGACGTCCTGGCCCTCGGTCCAGTTGCACGGGCACAGCTCGTCGGTCTGCAGCGCGTCAAGGACGCGGAGCGTCTCCGCCGGATTGCGCCCGACGTTCAGGCCATTGACGGTGACGTGCTGGATGACATTGTCCGGATCGATGATGAAGGTGGCGCGATAGGCGACGCCTTCTTCCGGGTGCAGGATGCCCAGGGCTTCGGCCAGCTTCTTGCCGTTGTCGGCGATCCACGGGAAATCAGCGTTGGCAAGCTGCTCGTCCGACTTGCGCCATGCGAAGTGCACGTGGCTGGTGTCGGTCGAAGCGCCAATCAGGACCGCGTCACGATCCTCGAAATCGCCCTTTAGTTCGCCATAACCGACGATTTCAGTCGGGCAGACGAAGGTAAAGTCCTTCGGCCAGTAGAACAGGACCTTCCACTTGCCGTTCGTCTCGGCGAGATCGATGGTCTCCCCGGCGGGAAGAGCCGACGTGCCCTGCTGGACGGGAAGGGTGAGCGACGGAATCTTATCTCCGACAGTAAGCATGTAATCTCCTGATGTACGGCTGGTGTTGCAGTGCAGCATCTATGCATCTGGCTCCAATCGTTCAAGTGCTTTAAAGCGGCTATATTGATTGGAATTTTCGATCACAGATGACGGTCTACCAACCCACCATCAAGCAACTGCAATATCTGGTTGCGCTTCGGCACCACGGCCACTTCGGCCGTGCGGCAGACGCCTGCTTCGTGACTCAGTCCACGCTGTCTGCCGGTCTGCGGGAGCTTGAGGCCCAGCTTGGGGTGATCTTGGTGGAAAGGACTCGGCGGGTGGTCCGGTTTACCGCGTTGGGGGAGCGAATTGCCGACAAAGCCGATCGCGTGATCCAGGAAGCTGAAGAGCTGACCGAAATGGCGCGTTCCGAAGGCAAGCCGCTACACGGCGAGCTGCGGCTCGGCGTAATCCCGACCATCGCGCCCTTCCTGCTGCCCGCGATGCTGCCAAAGCTGCGAGCCGAGTGGCCGGACCTGAAGCTCTATCTGCGAGAAGAGACCAGCCAAACCGCCTGTGAGGCGCTTCATCGCGGACGCCTCGACTGCGTTCTGCTCGCGCTCCCTTACAATTGCGGCGACGTGGATGCGCAGATCTTGTTCGAGGATCGACTGTTCGTCGCTTTCCCACACGGGGAGGCGCCCGGAGGTGCAGCGGTGGACGTGGCGGCAATCGATGAGAACCGCATGCTTCTGCTGGAGGACGGCCACTGCCTGAAAGATCATGCCCTGTCCGCGTGCAACCGGCCGGAAATGCGGGCCAATGCATCAATGATGGGGACTTCGCTGCACACATTGGTGCAGATGGTCGACAACGGCCTTGGGGTGACGTTCATCCCCTCAATGGCCATCGATGCGGGTATTCTTGAAGGCACCGCGATCGAGGCCAAGCCGCTTAGCTCCGATCACGGCTTCCGTAACATTGCGCTGATATGGCGCCGGTCAAGCGCTCGCCAAAGCGAGTTCCAGTTGCTTGCGGGCGCCCTCCGGCGGATCATCAGGGACCTTGGTCCCGACCGGAAGGCGCCCCGCTAGCATAATCGGTCGGGAGCTAGTCGATACCGCCGGGTTGTTTGCCTTCGATGTCGAACCGATCCGCGTTCATGACCTTCACCCAGGCACTCACGAAGTCACGGACGAACTTCTCCTCGTTGCCCTTCTCGGCATAGACCTCTGCCGTCGCCCGCAACTGGCTGTTGGACCCGAAGATCAGGTCGGTGCGCGTGGCCCGCCATTTTTCCTGGTTACCGGCGCGGTCGTAGCCAATGAACTCCTCGTCGCCGCTTTCGTCGACGACCTTCCAGAAAGTGTCGTTGTCGAGCAGGTTGACGAAGAAATCGTTGGTCAACTGCCCCTTGCGGGTGGTGAAGACGCCTTCCGGCGCATCCTTGTGATTGGCGCCCAGGACTCGAAGGCCGCCGACAAGCACCGTCATCTCAGGCGCTGACAGGCCGAGCAGGGAGGCTCGGTCGATCAGTAATTCCTCTGTCTTCACGCTGTGCTTCGTCTTCAGGTAATTGCGGAAGCCGTCCGCGACTGGCTCCATGACTGCGAAGCTTTCCGCGTCCGTCCACTCCTGCGTCGCGTCGCCACGGCCAGCTGTAAACGGAACATGAATAG
>JBJMUK010000019.1:0-3237 GCA_045811225.1 Sphingomicrobium sp.
GGACACGCTGGCCAACTCCGGTGCGGAAATCGACGATACTCCGTTCATCCTGCGCGCTCAGGAAGCGTCCGCTGCCATTGCCCAGGCGATCCAGGATGGGATCGACAAGGGAGCTATCAGGCTCGATGCAGTGTTCGACACCAACTATCGCCTCATCCAAGGTTCCAATCCGGAACAATATGACAATCTCTTCTGCGCTTTCGCGGACAAGCATGTCCGTCCGCTGCTCGATCGTTTCAAGCTGACGGACGACCGGGTGATCGGCTCGGCGATTGTCGACATGAACGGCTACCTGCCCACCCACCTGACAGAGCGCAGCATGAGGCCGGGGTCCGATCCGGTGTGGAACGATGCCCATTGCCGCAACAAGCGCATCTTCATGGACGAAACGACGCGCAAGGCGCTGGACAGCCAGCGCCCGACGCTCGGCACCTATCGCATGGAACTGGGCAATCGCTTCGTGCCCGTGAAGAACGTCTTCGTTCCGGTGATCGTCAGCGGGCGCCGCTGGGGCAATTTCGAACTCGCCTACCGCGACGACTGAGCCGACCGGCGCGCGTGCGCCGTCGGCGAGCTTCAATCAGCAGTGCCGATAATGGGTAGCTTAATAGTCTCCGCGAGCGCTTGCGCGCGCTTCGAGCAGGTCGAACAAGGCGCGGTGCTGAAGCAGCAATTGCTCGCCACCGAACGCGACCGCCCGCTGTGCCGAGGGCGTGTCCGAACATTCGTGGATGACGCCGACCAGCGATGCTTCGTCCGGCAGGGACGGGCAGGGGCAATCGACGCCGAGGCGGATTGCAGTGCGATCAAGCAAGCGGCGGACCGGCCACCAGTCACCGATCAGCGCCGTGGCGGCACCCAAGGCGCAGCCGCGCCGTTCGGACATTGCCAGTGTTTCCAGCGCGTGTCGCTGCGCCGCGAGGCTCGATTCAGTCTCGGCAGCGCCCGGAGTGCTCGGTACGGGGCCGACCGCCGAGGTCAGCCGCACCAGGAACAGGCGTTCCCGCTCGAATGTCTCTGCCGCGCGGTCGAGCCATGACTTCATCGTGCCGGCTTCACAATTGCGAAGCGCAAGCTCGATCAGACCGGGGTAACGACCATGAAGGCTGCACAAAAGGTGCACTGCGTCCGCAAGGTCGCGTCCGGCGTGCACGCCAGTGGCTTCGACCAGGGCATTCAGATGGCTGTGACGCGCGATCCCCTCACTCGCAATGCGAGCGAGTTGGGCATCCGCCACGCTGACCGGAGTCCGGTCTGCCAAACGATTGAATGCCATTCGTCTCCCCTTGCAAGCTGGTTCGGCGGTACCCGAACGCGGACTTTAGACTGGGAGCGTAAAGAGGAGGTTTATGTCTCCTTAGCGTTTCCTTGAGGGAGATTAAGATGCGGCAGGCCTTACGCGGCCAGCAACATGCCCTGTGATTCGGCCACGTCCGCCTGCTGCTCGGCGGGAGCGACCGCAGCAGCAGGACGAGCTGGGAAAGCGAAGCGCGAACCGGCGACCAACGCGCCCAGGCCCAGGTATATGCCGACGATCACGAATGGGCTGAAGTAGAAACCGAGCGCCAGAGCGATCCGCAGCCAGTTGGAGTGGAATCCGAAGTCCTGGCCGATGCCTTCGCAAACGCCGAAGAAAGTGTCGTTGCGGAGGAGGAGATTCTCGTTGCTGCTCATTGCCTGGTCCTTGATCGTGAAGAACGCCGGGTGACGTTCCGAAACTGATGCAAGGAACTAAGCAAGGGCCGTGCCAAAGCAGAAAGTACTGACATTACAGCAAGCTAGCAGTCAGCGGAAAACAACAAGGGCGCCGCCACGCAGGACGGCGCCCTGACAGTTGGGAAATCCCGCCATCCGGCGCGACGACCTCAGCGGGTCATGGACGCAGTGTCGATGACGAAGCGATATTTCACGTCGCTCCGCAGCATCCGCTCATAGGCTTCATCGATCTCGTCGGCGCGGATCATCTCGATGTCGGAGACGATCCCATGTTCCGCGCAGAAGTCGAGCATCTCCTGCGTTTCGGGGAGGCCGCCGATCAGCGATCCGGCCAGGGAACGGCGGCGGAAGATTAGTGCGGATACATCCGGCGACGGGTGCGGCTCGGCGGGAACGCCGACCAGGCACATGGTGCCGTCACGCTTCAGGAGAGCCGTGAAGGCATCCAGATTATGCGGTGCAGCGACCGTGTTGAGGATGAAGTCAAATGTGCCTGCGTGCGCCTGCATTTCCTCGGGGTTGCGCGACACGATCACTTCGTCGGCGCCCAGCGCCCGGGCATCCTCGCGCTTGCTTTCCGAAGTGGTGAACGCAACCGTATGCGCGCCCATGGCGTGGGACAGCTTGACGCCCATGTGGCCGAGCCCGCCGATTCCGACGATCCCGACCTTCTTGCCCGGACCGGCATTCCAGTGGCGAAGCGGCGAGTAAGTGGTGATTCCGGCGCAAAGTAAGGGCGCAACCGCCGCGAGCTGATCCGCGGGATGCGTCACCTTCACGACGAATCGCTCCGTGACCGTGATCCGCTGGGAATAGCCGCCGAGCGTGTGACCAGGGGCGTCTGCCGTCGGACCGTTGTAGGTTCCAACGAAGCCGTTCTCGCAATATTGCTCCAGGCCTTCGGAGCAGGAAGAGCAATGCTGGCAGCTGTCGACGAGGCAGCCCACGCCCACGGTGTCACCCACTGCGAACCGGCTCACTTCATCGCCGACGGCGCTCACGTGACCCACGATCTCGTGCCCGGGAACACAAGGGTAGAGCGTTCCTGCCCATTCCGATCGCACCGTGTGCAGGTCGGAGTGGCACACGCCGCAGAAGGCGATGTCGATCTGCACGTCCTTCGGACCGGGCTCGCGGCGGTCGATCGTGATGGGTTCGAACGGCTTGTCGGCGGCGTAGGCGCCATAGGCTTGGGTCTGCATCGGATGGCCTCGATCTGGTCAGGAGAAAAGCGGAAGGTTGGCGTCGCAACGCTTACAAGTTGCAACTCGAAACGCAATAAATGGGGGATGTCCGTCCGGGAGAACGACCAACTCCGCCCAATGTTCGCCCGCTTCGAGATTTTTCCGATGGAGAGGAAATGAGCCGTCGGAACAAGCACCGGCAACCTGAAGTTTAGGATCACCCGACAGGAGTAAGGATGCCAAGCGAACTGACCGGACGGAAGATTTTCCTGGTAGAAGATTCACCCGTCGTTTCCTCTTTCGCGGAAGACGTGCTGGCCGAACTGGGTTGTGAGGT
>JBJMUK010000020.1:0-3017 GCA_045811225.1 Sphingomicrobium sp.
CCATGTTGGCGTAGAGCGCCTTCCAGTCCTCCGGGACGTTGAAGACGTCCACGCCCGCGTTGAATGTCGCCGGGCAGTCGCCCTTGGTACAGCCCGGCACCTGGCCGTGCGCGTTCCAGTCACCCACGACCAGCCCGTCGAAGCCCATGTCTTGCTTAAGCGCGCCCGTCAGCAGGTCGCGGTCGCCGTGCACCTTCTCGCCGCGCACGGATGAGAAGCTGGCCATGACGGCCTGCACACCCGCTTCGATCGCCGGCGGGTAGCCCGCGCCGTGGATGTCGCGAAGCTCCTTGGGCGTCGAAAGATTGTCGCCCTGGTCCTTGCCGCCAGCAGTGCCGCCATCGCCTACGAAATGCTTCGCGGTTGCAACGACGCGCCCTGCGCCCAGGAAGCCAGGCGTGCCGGGAACACCCTGAAGGCCTTCGATCATCTGGCCCGCGTAGGAGCGGACGACCTCGGGATTCTCGGAGAAGCCCTCATAGCTCCGGCCCCAGCGATCATCCCGAACCACGGCCAGCGTAGGTGAGAAGTCCCAGTCGAGGCCCGTGACGGTCATTTCCTTCGCCGTGATCTCGCCGATACGGCGGATGACGTCTGGGTCACGCATCGCGCCAAGGCCGATGTTCTGCGGGAAGATGGTTGCACCCGGGATGTTGGCGTGGCCGTGGACCGCATCGATGCCGAAGATGATCGGGATGCGCTCACCTGCCCACTGGGCAGATTCGGACGCGTCCCAGAATGCGTCTGCCAGCTTCAGCCAGTCTGCACCTGACGACTTGTCGTTGCCGTTTGGTGCCGAGTTTCCGCCTGCGAGAATCGATCCGAACTTGTACTTGCGAACATCAGCGGGCGTGATGCTGTTGATGTCCGGCTGGATGATCTGGGCGACCTTTTCCTCGATCGTCATGCGGGCCAGGATCTGGTCGATGCGCGCCTCGACGGCGGGGTCGCGAGTGACGCGGCTCTGCACGGTCGGCCAGCGGTCAATGCGTTCGGCAGCGGCAGGCGCCGCAGGTGTTTCGACCGGAGCCACCGCGACCGGCGGCGGAGCGGTGGTTGCGCACCCGCTCGCCAGAAGTGCACCGACCATCAACGACAGACGCTTGCTGCTGCTCATTTTCAACTCCCCAAGTGCCCGTTCGCGCGGGCTTGCGGCAATGCTTATTGGTAACGCTATCAGCGCACAAGCAGCAGGAGCGCTGCGCGGCTGGCTTTTGTCAGCCTCGCTCGCCCGCTGCGAAGAGCGCCGGCCGGTGCGCCGGAGCCGCGCGCGTCTTGGTCGGAACTGCGACCAGCATGTCCGAAGACGTCAGGAACAGAGTATGCCCGTCGGGTCCGCCAAAGGCGACGTTGGCGGTCGCTTTGCCGGTCGAGATGCGGCCCAGTTCCTTGCCCGATGACGCAATGACATGGACGCCGCCCGGGCCGGTCGCGAACAGATTGCCATGCTGATCGACGGTTAGCCCGTCCGGAAGCCCGGGCATTTTATCCCCAACCAGCGCTGTCATGTCGGCGAACAGGCGCGGGCGAGTCACCGAAGCGCCCACTACGTCATAGGCCATGATCACGGCATGCTTGGGGTCGGACACGGCGACGTAGAGTGTCTTGCCGTCCGGCGAGAGGCCAATCCCGTTGGGGAAGGTGAGGTCGGAGACCACCAAGGTGATCGTCCCGTCCGGCGCGAGCCGATAGACGCCGTTGGCCGGCTGTTCCTTCAGCGGAGAATCGTTGATGCCCTCGAGGCCGTAGGGTGGATCCGTGAACCAGATCGCGCCGTCAGAAGCGACGACGACATCGTTTGGTGAGTTGAACCTCTTGCCGTTGAAGTGGCTTGCAAGCGTCCGCTTCGCCTTGGTCGATAGATTGATCGCGACGACCGCGCGGCTGCCGTGATCGGCCGCCAGGATTTCGCCGGGGCCACCCGGCTTGAGTCCGTTGGTGCCGGGCTCGCGGAAGCCGGGGCTTGCCGGGCCGTTGCCGCCCGAAGGGTCCATGAACACTGCGAAGCCGTCGGCCTCACTCCATTTGTGGATGCGGTTGCCCGGGACATCGCTGAGCAGGACGTAATTGCCTTCGCTGATCCAGACCGGTCCTTCCGACCATTGCATTCCGCCACCCAGCTTGCGGAAGCTGGCCTTCGGGTCGATCAGGCGATCGAGTTCGGAGGAGGTGCGGACGATCTGGCTACCCTGGATCATGGTCGTTTCCGGTGCTGCTCCAGTAAGGCTGAGGAGAAGGGCGGCGGCGAGGGCGTGGTGAGTTTTCATGCTCGCGCAGACTTGCCGCATTCTCGACGGAGGGCAAGTCACCCTTCGTTCTGTAGCCGTTTCATTTTTTCGAGCGCGGTAGAATCGGGCTCGTCGGGCGCGATTGTCCCGAACAACCTCCCTGCCTCGTCGAACAGCAGGACGGTCGCCGTGTGATCGACGGTGTAGCTGCCGGCGTCCCCCGCATGTTTCTGGGAGAAGATGCCGAATTGCTTCTTTACGCGCTCGATCTGCTCGGGCGTTCCGGTTAGGCCGATCACCGGCGCACCGAACAATTGGGCATAGCGGCCGACCTCCGTTGGCCCGTCGCGTTCCGGGTCGACGGTAACGAAGACAATCTCGGGCGAATTCGCCGAACCAGTCTGCTTTCGAAGCCGCACCAGCCGCGAGAGGGTCGTCGGACACACGTCAGGGCAATTGGTGAAACCGAAGAAGATGGCGAACGGCTGTCCGGTGAGCCGCGTGCTGCTGAATGGCTTCCCGTCGCTGCTGACCAGCGTGAAGGGGCCGCCGAGGCTTGTTTTCCACTCGCTGCTCGTGGTTTCCGGCTGGCTTGGCCGGTGCACCATCAGCAAAATGCCTGCGGCGATCGCTGCCAGGGCGACCGCCACCCACAGGATGATCCGTAATTGCTTCATCGATCTCAGGATCCGTGATCGTGTTGGCTGGCGGCTGGAGCCTCCATCGTGACCGTGACCGTGGTTTGCACCTGCCCGGATCTCTGGAACGTCAGCGTCAGCGGAAAGGACG
>JBJMUK010000021.1:0-2711 GCA_045811225.1 Sphingomicrobium sp.
TCGACCGCATCCTGCAGCTCTGGGCACAGGCGCGTGCGCGGTTCGGAGGCACCGGCGATTATCTGTTCGGCGAATGGTGCGCGGCGGACATGATGTACGCGCCCGTCGTAACGCGCTTTATCACCTACGGTGTCGCGGTGCCGAGCTTCGCCGGCGTCTACATGAAGGCCGTCCTGTCCCATCCCCACGTCGCCGAATGGATCGACAAGGCGCAGGACGAGCCTTGGGTGATCGATCAATATGAGGTGGGGAAAGCCGCCTAGTAGGGCGTCCCGTCCTTGTGAACGTAACCGCCCTCGATCGTCCACTTCATGTCGATGTCCGAATAGGCGCCGCCAAGCTCCTTGCCCGCGCTGACGCAAACGAAGCTGCATGGTTCGGCGGAGCGGTTCACCAGATGGTGGCCATTGCGCACGCCCTTGGGCCAGGCGGCGACGTCGCCGGGCGCAAGCTCCGTCTCGCCGTCGTCCTCGACCAGCACGGCCCGGCCGGTCAGCATCACCAGCAACTCGTCTTCGCCCTCATGCCAGTGGCGCTGGCTCGACCAGGCGCCCGGCTCCAGCACCACGTGCCGCGCGCCGAGCTCGGTCAGGCCCGCCGCCTCAGCGACCTTGCGCTGCCATCTGCCGGCAACAGGCTCATTGAACGGTGGCGGATAGCCGGTGCGGTTGGTCTGTTCGAGGTTCTGAAGGTCGATCTTGGGCATCAGCCGCCTTTAGCAGAACCGCCGCGGCCTAGAAGGTGCCCTTAATCGAGAAGTTGAAAAGCGGACCGACTAGGTCGTCGTGCTTCTCAAAGAAGGCGATCGGGGCGCGGTCGCGGAATCCCGAATAGACGACGCGACGCACCGTGTGGAGCCCGTGGCGCCCACCAAAAATGTTGAAGACGCTAGCGCGAACCGTCAGGCCCATCACATTCTTGTGCTCGACGAACGCGCCGTACGCCAACGGGATATCAAGCGTGCGGATGATCTCGGTCAGGAAGTAGTTCTTCGCAAAGTGATTATATTGGGCGTTCACGCCCCAGGCGAAGGGTGTGCGTGGAACGTCATGCCGCAATTCAGCGCTTCCCCAGCGATCATAGTTGCCGCTTATCGGCCGCTTCACGCCGGTCAGTGGGTCCTTGACCGACGTCCATTCAAAACCGGCGTTCAGATCGAGCTTCGCGCCCCTGAAGCCGATCGGCTCGAGCAGGATGGTGCTGGTGGTCTCGGCGCCGGCCTTTTCCGCACTCGGGAGGTTGCCGATACCCTGCCCATCCGTGCCGATCGGGACCACATCGATGATGTCAGTCACCTTATAATAATGGAGATTGAGGCGGGTCTTGCCCCAGCGACCGAGATCGTGCGCGAACTCAGTCTCTGCTTCCCAACTTTGGGGTGGGACGAGCTCTGGATTTCCGGCATTCTCGCGATCCTGGCTAAGCACGGGTTGCGCGAGGAAATCGAGGAAATCGATCTGGCCGACGCGTCGGCGCAGCTTCAGGCTGACGTCCCAGTCTTTGGCTGGTCTCCAGGCAAGCGTGACGCTGCCCTTGGGCCGAAAGAACTTGCGGGCCGGCTGATCGTCGTCGACCCGGTCGAGCGTTGAAGTCTCCGCACCCGCGGCGACCTGCAGGTCCAGGTTCGGGGCAAGTGGACGGCTGAGCGAGGCAATGCCTTCGTACCGCACTTCGGCGACCTTGCCCGTTGCCTGGGGAAAGGGGATCTCGATGAATTTGCCCTGGTCGAGCTGAAACAGGGCGCCTCTCTGGTCGAGCGAGTTGAACGCCCGCTCGAGTGAGATCTGCCAGTCGTTGCGCGCCGTCTTCCATCGATATTCGCCGCGCGCAATCGCCTCGACGTAACGCGCATCGCGGAAGAACCGGCTGCCCAGCGGCGGGGCACCACTGCTGTCGAATGTCAGGATTTGGGTGGTCGTGTTCGGTGCGTGCTCACGATGGTACAGTCCGATTGCCTTGAGGCGGCCGGGCCCAAGCGCAAACTCGTAATCGCCGTTGACGTCCGCATTAAAGCCGGGTCTGGTCTGGCGATTGGTGCGACTGCGCAATTCGCCCGTGGCCAGCACGCGCTTATCGCCAAGGAATTGCGGGCTCCAATAGGGATTGTAGCTCAGCGAGAGATTGCCAAGTGACGACCCTGGGCCATCAAGACCCAGCTTCGTCTTGAACACGAACTCATGATATTCGCTGTGATAGACCTCGTCGCGCGTTTCGATGAGGTTGTGGTTGCGATCGGTGATCGTCACCGGGCCGCCGAGGCCGCCCCGGCCCGACAGAGCTGCAGCGGACACAGTATAGTCGAGCGGGCCCGTCTTACTGGAATAGCTGACCGTCAGATTATCGTACTGCGGTTTCGTGAAATGAGCGCGGAAGCCGGGATTCCAGCTGAACTGGCCACTACCTTTGGCCTGGGATTTCAGGATGACGTTCGCGACCTGCCCCGACAGGCCGGGGATACCCAGGCTACCTGCTTCCACGATCTCGATCCGATCGACGCTCGCCGCCGAAGTGCGCTTCAGCTGATCGATGGCGCCGCCCGATTTGTCGGTAATCCGCTGTCCATTGATCAGCACGTTCTCCGACGCCTGGCCGAGGCCGCGTTCCTGGTCGGCGCTGCGGATTGTGAAGCTCGGCACTTGAGCGAGCATGTCGTAGGCCGTCTTCGGCGCGAAGCGCGCGAAGTCGGCGGGCGTATAGACTCGTTTCGTCGC
>JBJMUK010000022.1:0-11834 GCA_045811225.1 Sphingomicrobium sp.
CCGGAAGAACTGACCTCCCGAAATGCGGTGGACTGCCG
This sequence comes from Sphingomicrobium sp., assembly GCA_045811225.1. Taxonomy (GTDB): domain Bacteria; phylum Pseudomonadota; class Alphaproteobacteria; order Sphingomonadales; family Sphingomonadaceae; genus Sphingomicrobium. The sequence goes on from JBJMUK010000022.1 coordinate 39, forward strand.
TGTCTCCTCGCCGACTGGCTCGACACCCATGAACCCGGGTGGAGACGGCGGCGTTGATCTGCGATCAGCGCTGAGGAGCGAGAAATGACCGACCACAAGAAGAAGGGCGACTTCGATCAGGCCCGCAAGCACGATATCGGCGGCAACAAGAAGCAGGACAATACGCGGCGGGAAGACCGCACTGGACACCAGAACGCGGGTCACGGCGGCCATAATTAAGCGCTGCGATTGTTAGCGCAAACGTGCTCCACGTTATGGAATGTGATCGTGTCGTCTCGTAAACCCCTGAATACTCAACAGCTTTGGTAATTGAGGGCGGGGAGTTTGCAGGCGATGACAAGGCCGAATTTTCAGGAATATCTGCGGAAACGTGAGCGTGCGGAACGGGCCGCGGCCAAAACGGCAACCTCGGTTGCTGCAAGGCGTGCCCACCAGGAGATGGCGCAGATTTACGCAGAACGGTCCAGGAGCGAGTAGCTTCGCCTTGCCCTCCGCGCTCGGCGTGCTAGCAGCCGTGAAGGAGGACTGGCGTAGGCGTGTCTGCGGTTGACGACCCATTGCTGGCTTTGATCGGCGCTAGTCCGGTCGCTAGCGTCGTCACGAACCCGCGACTGGCGGACAACCCGATCGTCGCGGCCAATTCTGCCTTCACCGATCTGACCGGCTATCCGGCTTCTGAAATCATCGGTCGGAATTGTCGCTTCCTGGCCGGCGATCGTACCGAGCCCTGGATCACCGAGCAGATCCGCGTCGGAATCCGGGATCGCCGGACAGTGCTGGTCGACATTCTCAATTATCGCCGCGACGGCAGCACTTTCCGCAACGGAGTGATGATCACGCCGTTGTTCGGGGACCAGGGCGAACTGGCCTATTTCCTCGGTTCGCAGGTGGATCTCGGCAGCGACGCGCCGGCTCTATTTTCCAGCCGCAGAGCTCATGCTGCGGACTTGATCAGCGCACTGCCAAAAAGGCAGCGCGAAGTGCTCAGTTGCGTGTCCAAGGGCCTGCTGAACAAGCAGATCGCCCACATGCTCGGCATCTCCGAGAAAACGGTCAAGATGCACCGTGCGCTGCTGCTGGAGCGGCTGAACGTACGTACGAGCGCCGAGGCGATCCGGCTGGCGGTGGAAGCAGGTCTCTAGCTACCGCCCAAAGGCCACCTATCGCGATCTAAGGGGGCGTGCTCATTCCCTGCACAATGCTGGCTGCTCGCTCCCTCCTCTACTCCGAGCGGCCGGCATTATCCACGCGCGGCGTTGTACGCCGTGCTCGCGGTTGCGCCATTGTATAACTAGGCCCGTCGGGTTCACTGAAGCTTGAACAAGGACACGCACAGACCATGGCGGAAGCGCGTCACGCGATGGGGCGCCGCATGGTTCGCTTCGGTGTTCCTGCTGGCCCTGGCCGTCCGAGCGTTCGCCCACGGGTCACTGGGCTGAGGCGAGCGCCTCGCTCACGATCCGCTCGAACGCTTCGCCGGTCGGGAAGTGGGCGGTCACCCAGGCATCCTCGATCTGGCGCAGCGTACGTGCCACGACTGGCCCTTCCTTGAGCCCGCGCTGAATCAATGCTCCGCCGCCGATCGGCAGACGTGGCGGCGTCCAGCTTGCGACAGACAGAGCATCGTCGGGGCGGCCGGTGAGCAACAGCTGGTCAACGGCGCTCTCCACACCTTGATGATAGGCCAGCGCCTGCCCCGGCATTGCGCCGGCCCCCAAGGCAGCCGCGCCCAGCCGCTTCCGTGCAAGGTTGGAGAGTTTCAGCCGCGCAGCAACTCTGTCCACCTGAGCTGGATCCGCGGGCAGCAGTGCAGCCAGCCGGCGAAGCGGATGCGGTTCGATCCCGGCCGCGCGCTCGGCGGCGATCAGCGACGCCAGGCGATCGACCGAGTTCACCACTATCTCGGGCAAGACCGGCTTCAGGATACCGCGTTCAACCATCGTCCGGAGGGTCGCGGCAGGATCAGGCAGTCCAAGCAATTTGAGAAGCTCGTCGGCTATTCTCTCCCGTGACAGGGCCATCAGATCGTTGGCGCGGGCAGTACAGGCTTCGATCGAGGCCGCATCCTGCTCACCCTCGCCGAACCGGGCGTGGAACCGGAAGTAGCGAAGGATTCTCAGATGGTCTTCGGCGATGCGCTGAACCGGGTCGCCGATGAATCGGACCCGCCTCTGCTCCAGATCCGCAAGGCCTCCGAAATAGTCGAAGACCTCCCCGCTGTCCGGATCGGCGCTCAGCGCGTTAATCGTGAAGTCGCGCCTGGCCGCGTCTTCCTTCCAGTCTTCCGTGAAGGCGACCGTTGCCCGCCGTCCGTCAGTCGACACGTCGCGGCGAAGCGTTGTCACTTCCACTGCCTGCCCGTCACTGACGGCCGTGATCGTTCCATGCTCAATCCCGGTGGGAACGGCCTTGATGCCCGCTTCCTCAAGTCTTGCAACGACCGCGCGCGGGTCCAATCGGGTGGCGAGGTCCAGATCGCTGTGCGGGATTCCTAGCAGTTCATCTCGCACAGCACCGCCGACGTAGCGTGTCAGTCCCTCCGCGGCGCTGAGTGCGTCAAGTAGACGGGCCACGCCGGGCCGCTCGCGCCACGCGTTGGCATCCAACTTCATTGCGCGCGAAGACGTTTGGAAAGGTTGACGATCATCGCCGCGGTTGCTCCCCAGATGCGCCGTGGTCCCCACATGATCTCAAAATAGTGCCGCTGCTGCCCTTGGTACAGAACGCTCTGGCGTACATGATTGGCCGGATCAATGAGATGAGCGAGCGGCGCTTCGAACCAGTCCGCAACTTCGCGCTCGTGCGGTTCAAGCGGAAGATCTGGCGGAACGACGGCAACCACCGGCACTACGCAGTAATTCGTAATGGTGAGATAGGGCTCGATGGGCTGCACCACCTGCACCTTCTGCGGGTCGAGACGTATCTCTTCCCATGCCTCGCGAACGGCCGCAGCAACGGCGTCCTCACCGGGATCCACCCGGCCACCGGGGAAGGCGATCTGGCCGCCGTGCGTGCGAAGATCGTCTCGGCGGACCGTCAGCAGCACGCCCGGCTCAGGGCGATCGGTGATTGCGATCAGAACAGCGGCGGGCGTTTCGCCCAGTTCCAAGTTCGGACTGTCGCCCGTCAGCAGGTCACCGCGCGGATCCGTCCCCAGTTCTTCACGCAGCCGGTCGGCCAGGCTCACGTTGGTCGATCCAGCGGAAAAAACGAGCCGTTACTCCAGACGCCCGGTGGGTCATTGCCCTCATCGACGGCAATCTGGGCAAGCTCGTAGTAGACTGGGCGGGCGAGGATCGCCTCCAGGCCGCCGCGGACCAGCAGGCGAGGGGATCGGTCAGGTTCCTCCGCCGGCACCAGTAGCGGATGGTCGGCGCCGAGGATCACAACCTCGCCTCCTCTAAGTGCGAAAGCGATCTGACGGCGTTCGCCCGTGCCTTCACTGGTCATCGAAGTTACGAAGAAGGGTGTTCGCTCCACGTCGATGGTCATTTTCTCGACCGGCGTAACGAGCACGTGCGACCCGTCCGGCTCGCGGCGCAGGATGGTTGAGAAGAGGCGCACCATCGATTCCCGCTCGATCGGCCGGCCTTCGTGAAACCAGCGTCCCTCCCGATCGATGCGCATCCGGCTGTGGCCACAAGGCGCCGGATCCCATTTATGGACCGGTGGCAGGCGTTCGGCAGCGATCAAGCGTTCGAGCTCTGCGATGCTGACGCCTTGAAGGTCGATTGGCGGCCGGCTTTCGGGCATGCCGCCTCATTGCGGTGGGCGGTGCGCGGACGCAATCCACTAATGTTGGCGGATTGCCTCACAGTCCCTCCAGTGACAGAGGGTTGCCATGCAGCAGGAACAGCGAACCGCAATCGTGACTGGCGCAGGCAAACGCGTCGGAGCGGATATCGCGCGGGCCCTGCTGACCGACGGCTGGACGGTCCTCGCGCACGTCCATCACGATGCCGATCAAGTCCCGGACGGTGCCGAGAGGGTCGTCGCGGACCTTGCTCAGGCCGGCTGCGCGGAGCTGATCTTCTCCGCGGCTCGATCTTTGCCGCCAGTGCGGTTGCTGGTGAACAACGCGGCACGCTTTGCGCATGACAGCTTCGGCGCATTCAGCGCGGACGAGTTCAACGCTCACATGGCTGTGAACGTGGTTGCGCCCGTTGCTCTGATGGATCGTATGGCGAAGCACCATTCCGGCGGCGATGCCGTGATCGTCAACCTGCTCGATTCCAAGGTCGCGTCGCCGAACCCTGACTTCCTCAGCTACACTTTATCGAAGCAGGCGCTCGCCGGGGCGACCGAACTCGCCGCACGGGCCTTCGCATCAAAGGGCATTCGCGTGAATGCCGTCGCACCTTCCCTGATGCTCCAGTCACCAGGTCAGAGCGAGGAGAATTTCGAGCGCATGCACACGGCGAATCCGCTGGGGAGGGGGATTGAGCCACACGATGTCGTTGACGCCATTCGCTACCTAGTCGACTCGCGGACCGTTACCGGTCAATGCCTGGTCATCGACGGCGGCCAGCGGTTCATGCAACTCGACCGCGACGTCCAATTCCTGGGGAATCATTGACCTTGGCTGATCTCGACGGGCTCATCCCTGCCCACCTCAAAGTTCGCAGCTCCCGGATTCTTCTCGATCGTCTGGAGGTCACGACGGACATCGGCTTTCATGACTTCGAGGTGGGCACCCCGCAGCGGCTGATCGTTACGGTGGAAATCTGGCTCGATGAGATAACGGCACCTGCCGACGACGATCCCGCAGGCGCATGGGACTATGATTACCTACGCTCGGAGATCCGCGCACTGGCGGCCGAACGGCGGTATAATTTGCAGGAAACCTTCGCTCACCGCATCTTCGAAAGGTTCGCTGCGCTGCACGGCGTGAAGAACCTGAGGGTCGCGACGGCGAAGCCCGACATCTACCCGGACGCGCACGGTGTCGGCGTAGAAATATCGTCTTTCTAGATAAGCTTGGGTTTGTACGAGGTCCATACCTTGCGAATGTGGAACAAAATGGATTGCACGGCCTTTGAGCCGGCTATAAGGAAGCGCGCTGCTGGGCGATGATATGTTGATACATCGCAAGGACCATCCAGGCCGAAGGTGCGCATCCGACCACCGTGTCTGGCTGCCATTTCGGCAGAAGATCGAGGGGAGAAGTGCCGCTTAATGTCTTACGCAAATCGCAAAGAAATGGGCAGCAACCGCACCGGGGCGATTATCGTCGTTGCGCTCATTCACATTCTCCTCGGCTACGCGCTGGTCTCTGGCCTCGCGATGAGCGTCGGGAAAAAGGTCGTTGAAGATCTGAAGACGTTCGACGTGGAGGAAGAGCCGCCGCCCCCCGAGGAAGAGCCGCCGCCCCCTGAGCAGCAGTCGGAAACGCCTCCGCCTCCGCAGGTTGCAGCCCCGCCGCCGCTGGTTCGCACGCCGGTGCAGGAATCGCCGGTACAGGCCACTCCGAATCCGCCTCCATTCGTTCCGACGCCGGTCGCCCGTCCTGCACCGCCTGCTCCACCTGCGCCTCCGCCGCCGGTGAAGCGTTCAGAGCCGAAGAGCGCCGTCGGAAGTCTCCAGGGTCTTTTCCGCGATACCGATTATCCGGAAGCGGCACTTGAGCGCGAAGAGCAAGGCAGCGTTTCCGCAACGCTTCAGATCGGAACTACCGGTCGCGTGACGGGATGCAGCATCACCTCGTCCAGTGGCTCAAGGACTCTTGATTCGGCGACCTGCCGCATTCTGACGTCCAGAGCGCGCTTCACGCCGGCCCAGGACAGCAGTGGCAATCCGACCACCGGAAGTGCTCCGGCAAGAATAACCTGGCGCCTTCAGTAAGCGCCGCTCGGTTTAGAACTATTGAGAGGGAAGTAGAAAATCATGGCAACTCCAGCAGCGCCCGCGGGCGACAATCCATATGGCCTGATGCAGGCCCTCCACGAGGGTGGCATCATTTCGTGGACGACCTTCATCATCCTCGTGATCATGTCGGTGGGTACCTTCTACATCTTGTTCACCAAGCTGATGCAGCAGCAGAAGATCATCAGCCAGGGCCGCAAGGTGCGTTCCAGCTTCTGGAATTCCCCCAACCTGCGTGAAGCTTCGACGAAGCTCGAGTCGCGCAGCGCTTACCGTTCGATCGTGGACGACGCGCTCACGGCGCAAGAGCAGCATGACAAGCTCGACGATCCGATCGATCGCCATGACTGGGTTTCCAACAGCCTCGCGCGCAGCAATGGCTCGATCATGGCTCGCCTCGGCGAAGGCCTCGCCTTCCTCGCGACCGTCGGTTCGACCGCTCCGTTCGTCGGACTGTTCGGTACCGTCGTCGGCATCTATCGCGCGCTGATCAAGCTCGGCTCGTCGGGTGGTACGCCCGGCATCGACAAGGTCGCGGGCCCGGTCGGTGAAGCACTGATCATGACCGCTCTTGGACTGATCGTCGCCGTTCCGGCCGTGTTGGCCTACAACTGGCTGGTTCGCCGCAACAAGTCGATCCAGGAGGATCTTGCTGCCTTCACCAACGACCTCAACGGCTTTGTCGCCTCGGGCGGTAAGGTGAAGCCTCGGCTTGTGACCGCTGGCGCCACCGCGCAGACCAAGTCTTCGGGTGCACCCACCCAGCCGGGCAGCGAACCGCTGCGTACCGGTCGCACGGCCACCGGCGCGCAGGCAACTCCGGAGTAATCGCGACGGCGGGCCGGTTTCGATCGGCCCGCCTCCACGCGACCTCTAGCAAGGATAAACTAGTCCCATGGGAATGAGCGTAGGCAAGGAATCGGGCGACGAAGACGTCCCGATGTCTGACATCAACACCACGCCGCTTGTGGACGTGATGCTGGTGCTGCTGATCATCTTTCTGATCACGGTTCCGGTCGTGCTGCAGACGGTTCCGTTGAACCTGCCGCAAGTGGCGTTCGAGCCGACGACAACCAAGCCGGAGAACGTCAATCTGTCGGTGACCGGGGACGAATCCGGCGGCTGTAAGGTCTATTGGGGCCTGGAGCCGGTGAATAGCCAGCAGTTGCTCGATAAGGCGGTCAAGAAGCTTGAAGACGAGATCGCCCGCGTGGGCGGCGTCAACAACGTCACCGAAGAGAATATGCCGGAAGCGCATATCCGTGGCGACGTGAACACGCCGTACAAGTGCATTGGCGGCACAATCTATACAATGCAGCGCGCAGGCTTTGCCCGAGTGGGATTCATTTCGAATCCGCCCGAGGGCACGGCTCCGTCGCGGCTGTAATCAGGAGTCTGTCGCCATGGCGATGCAAACCACGACCGCCAATTCCGAAGGCGAGCCGATGATGGACATCAACACGACGCCGTTGATCGACGTCATGTTGGTGCTTCTCATCATGTTCATCATCACGATCCCGATCCAGTCGCACGCCGTGAAGCTGGACCTTCCGCAGAACAGCAATACACCGCCACCGCCAGTGGATCCGATCAAGAACAAGGTCGTGATCATGACGAATGGCGCGATCTTGTGGAACGGGGCGCCGGTCAGTGAAGCGCAGCTTCGCCAGTACCTGGACGTGTCGCAACAGATGAACCCGCTACCGGAACTGCATCTGCAGCCCGAACCTACGGCCCGATATGAGGCTGTTGACCGGGTGCTCGCTATCACCAAGCAGGCTCACGTTGAAAAGATGGGCTTCGTTGGAAACGAGCAGTACGGGACCTTCTAGGTCCAGTTGTTTCGAACTCTCAAAGGGCGGTCCCTCGGGGCCGCCCTTTTCTTTGCCCCTTGCGCATCCCCTTCACTCATGAGACGTTGTAACATCTTGAGGGAGACGTGAGATGCAGACTGTGCTTCGCTCTGCCGACGACGAACCGATGATCGAGATGAACACCACTCCATTGATCGATGTGATGCTCGTCCTGCTCATCATGTTCATCATCACCATTCCGATGCAGAGCCATTCGGTGAAGTTCGACCTGCCGGGCCCAGTTCCGGCGGCGGTGATCAGCCCGATAAAGAACAAAGTCGTGGTGACCCGCGGCGACCAGATCCTCTGGAATGGCACGCCGGTGAGCATGCCGGATTTGCGAACGCAGCTGCTGTTGACCGCTAGAATCAATCCCCAGCCGGAGTTGCAACTCCAGCCTGACGGCGCCGCGCGTTACTCGCGCGTGGACGAGGTATTGGCGGAAACGAAGCGGGCGAACGTGACGCGGCTCGGCTTCGTCGGCAACGAGCAGTACAACGCGTTCTAGCTCGCTGTAGGCCTCTGGCGTCCCTCGCAGCGCCATGCCATTGCTCACGACCATATGAGTGATCACGACAAATTCGCAGTCATCGTCCTTGCAGCGGGGCAGGGTACCCGGATGCGGTCCGACACGCACAAGGTCCTTCACCCGATTGCGCGCCGTCCCATGCTCCTCCACCTGCTCGACCGGGTGCAGTCCCTTGGGGCTGCGAAGATCGTTGTCGTGCTCGGCAAGGGGCGCGAGCAGGTTGAAGCGGCGCTAGACGGAACGGGCGTCCACACCGCGCACCAGGCCCAACAGAAGGGCACAGCGCACGCAGTGCAGCAAGCCGCCTCGGCACTGGAAGAATTCAGCGGGCCGGTCCTCATTCTTTACGGGGACACACCGTTTGTTGAAGCAGCGACCCTGTCGCGCATGCTGGATCGCCTGAACGCCGTCGACGCGCCCGGCGTGGTTGTCCTGGGCTCCTGTCCAGCGGACCCAATGGCCTATGGTCGCATCATCCTCGAACGGGACGACCGCATCGCGAAGATGGTCGAATATCGGGATGCCACGGAAGAGGAGCGCGCCGTTCGCCTCTGCAACAGCGGAATGATGGCCGTTCGCTCGAACGACCTCTTCCGCTGGCTCGGCGGCGTCGGGAACGCGAATGCCGCCGGCGAATATTACCTGCCCGACATCGTGAACATCGCCGCATCAGAAGGCGCTGCGGCAGTACTCGTCGAAGCAGACCCTTATGAGACCGCAGGGGTCAACAGCCGCGCCGAGCTCGCCCACCTGGAAGTGGAATGGCAACGCCGACGCCGGGAGCAGGCCCTCCACGAAGGCGCAACCTTGATTGATCCGGAAAGCGTCTGGTTCGCGTACGACACCAAGCTTGGGCGAGATGTCACGGTCGAGCCTCATGTGGTGTTTGGCGATGGGGTCGCCATCGCGGATGGAGCGACGATCCACGCCTTCTGCCATATCGAGGGCGCCACCATTGGTTCGGGCGCTCACATCGGGCCCTTTGCCCGCATCCGGCCCGGAACCGTGCTCGCCGAGCTGACCAAGGTCGGCACTTTCGTCGAGATCAAGAAAGCCACCGTTGGACGCGGCGCCAAGGTCAATCACCTCAGTTACGTCGGCGACAGCGAAGTGGGGGACGGCGCCAACATCGGCGCAGGCACCATCACCTGCAATTACGATGGCTTCGGCAAGTACAAGACCGTTATTGGCGCTGGAGCCTTCGTAGGCTCCAACAGCGCTTTGGTGGCGCCCGTGAGCATCGGCGCTGGGGCGATCGTTGCTGCCGGCTCTGTGATCACCAAGGACGTGGACAAGGACAGCCTGGCCGTCGCACGCGGGCTGCAGAGGGGAATCGCTGGCTGGGCCGCGAGGTTCCGGGAGCGGATGAAGCGTGAAAGATAGCGGCGAGGATGTTAGTGGCACCGGACTATCCCGAGCCCGGTGCCATCCAACTGCGATCAGCCACCCATTCTTGCGAAGTTGTCGACCGCTTCGGTGAAGTTCTTGAGCAGGGGCGCAATCGAAAGCGCCCTAGCCAGTTACAACTCAGGAGCGGTTTTAAGCCAACCCAACTCCTTACCCGCGATGCGGTCATAGTCCCGAAGGTCCTAATCAAGGCGTTTGACGGCGTCGAAGTCTTCTCCAACGCTGTGAAGAAGAAGTGGACGTCGCATCCGGCGTAACTCGCCTGCGCCTGTATGGCTGTCGCTGGAACACAGGCGAGCAAAAGCGCCGCTCCCGCCAAGGACAAAAAACGCATCTGTAAGAAATCGCCCTTCGGTCAGGCTAGCGTACGATGCGCGCGGGGAAGGGTGATTTTCCCTCATGAACAAGGTGCGTTTATGAAAGCTTGCGGCTAGGGCATCCTCTTCCAAGCGAGGGTGTATGTGCGGAATTGTTGGGATTGTCGGCGACAGGCCGGTCGCGCAGCGGCTGTTCGACGGGCTGAAGCGGCTCGAATACCGCGGTTATGACTCAGCAGGCATCTGCACGGTCGATGGTGGGGAGCTTGTGCGGCGTAGGGCCGAGGGCAAGCTGGAGAATCTCGCGGGCGAATTGAACGGTCATCCGCTGGGGGGTGTTGTCGGTATCGCGCATACGCGCTGGGCCACGCACGGTGCCCCCACCGTCGACAACGCTCATCCGCACATCGCAGGCCGGGTGGCGCTGGTCCACAACGGCATCATTGAGAATTTCAAACCGCTCCGGGACGAACTGATTGCGGATGGCCGGATTTTCCTGAGCGAAACCGACAGCGAAGTGGTCGCGCACCTCGTTGCGCGGGAGGTTGAGAATGGGTCCTCGCCGCAGGATGCCGTCGCCGCCGTCCTGCCGCGCCTGCACGGGGCGTTCGCTATCGCGTTCCTGTTCCAGGACGATCCTGATCTGATCATCGGTGCGCGCATGGGTGCGCCGCTTACGGTCGGTTTCGGCGACGGCGAGAATTACCTGGGTTCCGACGCGCTTGCGCTCGCCGAGCTGACCCAGCGCATCGCCTATCTGGATGAAGGCGACTGGGTCGTGGCCCGCCGCGGCAGCGTACAGATCTACGATCGTACGAACCGGCCCGTCGAGCGCGAGATCGTCCATTCGGGCGCATCCTCTGCCCCGATCGAGAAGGGCAATTACCAGCACTACATGCTGAAGGAGATCCACGAACAGCCGATCGTGGTCGCCCAAACGCTGCAGAGCTACGTGCGGCCGTTCGAAGGGGAAGTCGCACTTCCCGATACCGGACTGGACCTCGCCAGCGTGAAGCGCGTCACCATCGTCGCGTGCGGAACCAGCTTCTACGCCGGGATGGTCGCCAAATATTGGTTCGAGCAATTCGCCCGGGTCCCCGTGGACATCGATGTCGCGTCGGAGTTCCGGTATCGCCAGCCGGTTCTCGAACCCGGGGGCCTGGCGCTGTTCATCAGTCAGTCTGGTGAGACGGCCGACACGCTTGCGGCGCTTCGCCATGCGCGTTCGGAGCAGCAGCGGATCGCGGTGGTGGTGAATGTTCCAACGAGTTCCATGGCCCGCGAAGCGGACCTGCTGCTGCCCACCCACGCAGGACCGGAGATCGGGGTTGCCTCGACCAAGGCGTTTACCTGTCAGCTAGCGGTTCTTGCTGCGCTGGCAGCCAACCTTGCGCGGGCGAAGGGGAGGTTGGAGCCCCAAGCAGAGCGCGAGATTGTCGCTCATCTTCAGGAGGCGCCGGCAGCACTCAATGCAGCGCTGGGCCATGACGAAGACATTGCCGCGATGGCCCATCTCGTCGCCCCCGCGCGTGATGTCCTCTATCTCGGGCGCGGTCCAGACTATCCGATGGCCCTTGAAGGCGCGCTGAAGCTGAAGGAGATCAGTTACATCCATGCCGAGGGTTATGCCGCCGGCGAGATGAAGCATGGTCCCATCGCACTGATTGATGACGACGTTCCGGTCATCGTGATCGCGCCGTCTGGTCCCTTGTTCGAGAAGACCGTGAGCAACATGCAGGAGGTCCGTGCGCGCGGCGGAAAGATCGTGCTGATCAGTGACGCGAAAGGCATTGCCGAGGCCGGCGAGGGCTGCATGGCGACAATCGAG
>JBJMUK010000023.1:0-4968 GCA_045811225.1 Sphingomicrobium sp.
ACACCGGCAAAAAGACTGGGTTCTGGCTCGAAGAGTTTGCTGCCCCTTATTACGTACTGAAGGACGCGGGACAGGAGATTACGCTTGCCAGTCCCCTGGGCGGTCAACCCCCTGTAGATCCAAAGAGCGATGACCCGGATGCGCAGACGGATGCCACTCGCCGTTTCAAGGGGGATGCAGAAGCTCAAGCGCAGCTCGCTTCCACGAAACGGCTGGGGTCGGTGCGATCGTCGGACTTTGACGCGGTCTTCTATCCCGGGGGCCACGGGCCGCTTTGGGACCTCGTGGAAGATGCGCAATCAAAAGCGCTGATTGAGCAGATGCTTTCCGACGAAAAGCCGGTCGCGCTCGTCTGCCATGCCCCGGCGGTGCTGAAGAACGTCAAGGCGCAAGACGGCAGACCGCTCGTGGAGGGGAAGTCCGTTACTGGGTTTACGGATGACGAGGAGGAGGCGGTCGGCCTTACGAACGTCGTTCCGTTCCTGCTCGAAGACGTGCTCAAGCAGCTCGGCGCTCAGTTTAGCAAGGCAGACCCTTTCAAACCTCATGTCGTACGCGAGGGTCTGCTCATCACCGGCCAGAACCCATCGTCGAGCGAGCCTGCGGCGAAAGCCTTGCTTGAGGCACTTGCCAAAGTACCGGTCAGTGCCGACGCCTGATCAGCATTAGGCCTCCGAGTGTCTGCTTCGGGTGGAAGCGGACACTAATGGCGGCCGTGGGTGGGAATCGGCCATCTATCCAATCCGCGGCTAACATGAGCCTCGAAGGGTGCTGACGTTGCCGTTAGGCGACAGAACATACGCGGGCCACTGTTGAAGGTGCTATAAGCGCCTGCAACGCTGGAGATTCGAGATGATACTCTCGTCCGCACTGATCGCCGTCGTGATCATCTCGGTGTTGTCACTGCTGCTTTTCATCAAGAGCTTCGGGATAAACCGCGAGTACCAGCGTGCAGTGCTGTTCCGGCTAGGCCGGCTGGGCCCGATGAAGGGACCCGGATGGTACTGGCCGATCCCCTTCGTCGACCGAGTTGTGAAGGTCGATACTCGCATCATAACTTATCAGCTCGAAACCCAGGAAACGATCACGCGAGACGGGGTCGCCGTCCGAGTTAATGCCGTGCTCTGGTTCCGCGCGGAATCGCCCATTCAGGTCGTGAACTCGGTGGAGAACTGGAATTCGGCGACCGTTCAGGCCGCGGAGACGGCGCTGCGTGATGCCATCGGGCAGAGCGACCTGGACCACATGCTCAAGGATCGGGTCTCGATCAACCAGCGTCTCCAGCAGTTGCTGCGCGAAGCGTCGCTCAAATGGGGCGTCGAGATCGATGCCGTGGAGGTAAAGGACGTCGACATACCTGAGCAAATGCAGCGCGCCATCGCCAAGGAGGCTGAAGCGATCCGGGAGAAACGAGCGCGGATCATTCGCGCTGAAGTCGAGCAGGAGGCCGCGTTGAAGCTATCGCAAGCGGCCGACACAATCGGAACGGTTCCGGCAGCACTCGAACTCAGGCGGCTCCAAACGCTAACCGAGATCGGCGTCGAGCATAATACCACAATCGTGGCGATGCTTCCTGTCGAGCTTGTCCACGCAGCCCGTAAGATCGCTGGAATGCCGCCTGTGGATGGAGCCGAGACTGGGAGTTGAGGCTCGAACCATCCCCAAGCAACGCGGAAACGTGCTCGCTGGGAATCATTTTCAACGAAGCCGGTGTTGTCCACAATGGGATGGAAGACGCCCTTTGCGGGGGCCTCGCTTGACCGAAACGGGCTCGTCACTGCGAACATTGGGAAGTTCCGCGGGGGGCACTTCGGGAAAATGTCCGAGCTGGACTGTGAACGCTGGTCATCCAGCCTTCCCTTCCGCCTTGCGCTCCTCTCTCATTTCGCTATAGGAGCCGCGGTTCGCGACGATCCAACCGCCGCCGCGGGTTTATACCCGCCGAGATGAGGCGGAGATCGTCGCAATTTTTATTGGTCACACTGTCTGTAAGGTGCCGCAATGGCTGTCCCTAAGAGAAAAACCTCGCCCTCCAAGCGGAACATGCGCCGCAGCCACCACGCGCTGAAGGCTACCGCATTCCAGGAGTGCCCGAACTGCGGTGAGCTCAAGCTTCCGCACAACCTCTGTTCGGCATGCGGCCACTACAACGGCCGCGAAATCGTTCCGACCGAGGCCTAAGCGAAGTCAGGCCTCACATGAACGGAGGCCCACGCATCGCGATCGACGCAATGGGCGGCGATGGCGGCCCGGCAGCAATGCTGGCGGGCGCATCGCGCGCGCTCAAGCGCGATCCGTCGCTGCAATTCACCTTCTACGGCGACGAGGCCCAGATCCGCGCCGAGTTCGCGCGGCACGCCAATCTGGAGCCTGCGGTGTCGATCGTCCATTCGCCCGAGGCGATCGCGGCCACCGAGAAGCCGAGCCAGGCCATCCGGCGGGCGCGCACGACGTCCATGGGCATGGCCATCAACGCCGTGAAGGAAGGACTGGCCGACGCCGCCGTCTCGGGCGGCAATACCGGTGCCCTGATGGCCATGTCCAAGCTTGCGCTCCGCACCATGCCCGGGATCGACCGACCGGCCCTCGCCGCGCTACTGCCGACGCTCGGCGAGAAGGACTGTGTCATGCTCGACCTCGGTGCGAACACCGAGTGCGACGCGCAGAACCTCGTTCAGTTCGCCGTCATGGGTTCGGCCTATGCACGGACGGTGCTTTCGATCTCCAAGCCCCGCGTGAAGCTGCTCAACATCGGCACCGAGGAATTGAAGGGCACCGACGAGCTCAAAGAGGCCGCAGGCCTGCTCCGTGAGGCCGACTATCTGCCGCTGCGATTCGAAGGGTTCACCGAGGGCGACAAGCTCAGCCGGGGCGATATCGATGTCGTGGTCACCGACGGCTTCTCCGGCAACATCGCCTTGAAAACGGCTGAAGGCACCGCGCGCTTCGTTACCGACCTGCTGCGCCGTGCCTTCACCTCCTCCTTACGTTCCAAAGCCGGATTCGCCTTGTCGAAGCCAGCGCTCAATATCCTGAAGGTCCATCTTGACCCCAACAACCATAATGGAGCTGTCTTCCTGGGCCTGAACGGCCTGGTGGTGAAGAGTCATGGCGGGGCCAATTATAAAGGTGTGGCTAACGCAATCGGCGTCGCCGCGTCGATGGTCCGCAACGACATCACGCGCAAGATCGGCGAGGATCTCGACAATTTCCGTGCGCATGCATTTAACGGAGAAAATGCCGAATGACCCTTCGTTCGGTCGTTAAAGGCACAGGGTCGGCCCTTCCCGCACGTCGGGTCGACAATGAGGAACTTGCCGCGCAGGTCGACACCTCCGACGAATGGATCGTCGAACGGACCGGCATCCGTAGCCGCTATATTGCCGCCGACGGGGAAACCACCGCTACATTGGCGTTCGAGGCTTGCCGTCGGGCGCTGGAAGCCGCGGGCACCGACGCCCAAGACATCGGGCTAATCGTGCTGGCAACCGCGACGCCCGACCAAACATTCCCCTCATCCGCGACCAAAGTTCAGGCGATGCTCGGCATCGACGATTGCATTGCCTTCGACGTCCACGCCGTCTGCACTGGGTTCCTTTATGCGCTAAGCGTCGCTGATTCGATGCTTCGCGGCGGCAACGCCAAGCGCGCGCTGGTCATCGGAGCGGAAACCTTCAGCCGAATCCTCGACTGGGAGGATCGCACCACGTGCGTGCTGTTCGGTGACGGGGCCGGCGCGGTCGTGCTGGAGGCTGAAGAAGGCGAGGCTGGCATTCTTTCGACCAAACTCCATGCCGATGGCCGCCATAACGGCTTGCTGTTCGTCGACGGCGGGCCCTCGACAACCGGAACCGTCGGAAAGCTGAGGATGAGAGGCCGATAGGTATTCCGTCACGCAGTCGTCAACCTTGCGGACGTCCTCAATGAAGTCCTCTCGGAGGTCGGTCTTTCTTCTGCGGATATCGACTGGGTTGTGCCGCACCAGGCCAATGCTCGAATCCTCGATGCTACCGCCAGAAAACTCAGTCTTTCTCCGGACAAGGTGATCGTCACCGTCGACCGTCACGCCAATACATCGGCGGCGTCAGTGCCTCTTGCGCTCGACGTCGCGGTGCGCGACGGGCGGATCAAGCGGGGAGATTTGCTGGTCCTTGAGGCGATGGGTGGCGGATTTACCTGGGGGGCGGCAGCGCTTCGCTATTGAAACAGTTGGTAAATCGGGCAAAAGTCGAATTGCCGACAGTCGGGCTTTGCGATAGCGTAATGCATCGCTAAGCCATGACATGTTAGGGGCGAAAATGTTCAAGGGGGCGGAGATCATTATGGCGGATGCAGGTATTGGCCGGTCGGAAGGGGTGCATGCGGGCACGCTTACCCGAGCGGACCTGGCAGACATCGTTCATAACCGGCTGGGCGTCTCGCGGTCGGAAAGCGCCGGCATTGTGGAACGCGTGCTACACCACATGTGCCACGCCCTATCAGTTGGCCAGAACGTCAAGATTTCCGGATTCGGGACCTTCATCCTGCGCGACAAGGGCGAGCGGGTTGGCCGAAATCCGAAGACCGGCGTGGAAGTGCCGATCGCGCCGCGCCGCGTGATGACCTTCCGCGCCAGCCAGATTATGCGCGACGAGATCTCCAAGTAGGCTGGGGGTGGCGACCGGCGAAAAGGCTCCGGACGCCTTCAGGACCATCGGCGAACTCTCCGCCGAACTTGGAGTCGCGCAGCACATCCTGCGCTATTGGGAGAGCAAATTCCCTCAGTTGAGGCCGCTGCAGCGAGCAGGCAATCGCCGTTACTATCGCGCCGAGGACGTGGCCTTGGCTAGGCGCATCCACCGTCTTCTTAATGAGGAGGGCTATACGGTAAAAGGCGTCCAGAAACTGCTAAAAGCAAAGACCGAGGTGCCTGCGGAGGCGATGCAATCACGACCGCTCGCGGCATTCGTCCACCAGAGTGATAGCGAC
>JBJMUK010000024.1:0-2759 GCA_045811225.1 Sphingomicrobium sp.
AGCAATGCGCTTCTGCCGGCACGCGCCAGTCCAAGCATGTCGAGCTGGTGACGGCGCGGCAGCCAGCCGCGCGCCTCGAACCAGGCTCGGACAGGATCAGGAAGGTCAGTTGCGTTCAGAGATCGTCGGTTCCGTCGCGGCGGCGCTGTTCTTCCTCGACATATAGATCATGTGTGCCCCGTTCGGCGACATCGTCCCGGCGTTTTCCGGACCGCGTCTTCAGCACCAGCCAAAGCAACAGGACCACAAGGACCGCCGGCCCGACGATATCCATCAGCCACCATAAAGACTCGTCCATTTGCCTGCCCTCCTTGCGCGGAACCATGGTTCGTTTCGGCTAGTATAGCTCCCGATGGCCCGTCTCGGTTCCTGGATAGAGCCCTTTCCGCAGGGTATTTACGTTCGTCCCGCCGACGCCTGGGTGGACCCGTCAGAGCCACAGGCGAGGGCACTGGTGACGCATGGCCATGGCGATCACGCGCGCGGCGGGCATGGCGAAGTTTGGGCCACGCCGGAAACGCTGGCGATCATGGGTGTCCGCTACGGTGAGCAGCAGGAACGCCCCGTTGCCTATGGTGAAAGCGTCCGTGTGGGAGAGGTGGATATCAGCTTCGTGCCCGCCGGCCACGTGCTCGGTTCCGCGCAGATCATCCTGGAACATGCGGGCGAGCGGGTGGTGGTCTCGGGCGACTATAAGCGGCGGCCGGACCCGACCTGTGCGCCGTTCGTGCCGGTGCCGTGCGACATCTTCATCACCGAAGCGACCTTCGGGCTCCCCGTCTTTCGTCATCCCGATACGGGCAGTGAAGTGGATCGGCTGCTGAATCGCCTCCATGCCGATCCATTGCGCTGCGTGCTGGTCGGCGCCTACGCGCTGGGCAAGGCGCAGCGCCTGATCTGCGAACTACGCAATCGCGGACATCATGACCCCATTTATTACCACGGCGCGATGGAGCGCCTCTGCAATCTCTACGTGGAGCTTGGCGTGGAACTTGGCGAGCTTCGGCATTGCGCCGGCGCGACCAAGCAGGAGATGGCCGGCCACATCGTCATCTGCCCGCCTGGCGCGCTCAATGACCGCTGGTCGCGGCGGCTTCCCGACCCGGTGACTGCCATGGCCTCCGGCTGGATGCGGATTCGCCAGCGGGCCAGACAACGCAACGTGGAGCTACCGCTGATCATCTCAGATCATGCGGACTGGGACGAGCTAACGACGACGATCCGGGAAGTGGCGCCCAAGGAAGTGTGGATCACCCACGGTCGCGAGGATGCTTTGATGCACTGGTGCATGACCCACCAGATCAAGGCGCGGGAGTTGAACCTGGTCGGGTACGAGGACGAGGATGATTAACCGCAGAACTGAGCCGCGTGTGCCGCGATGTCGGACAGGGTCTCTTGCGCACGCTTGCGGTCGATGATCAGCGCCGCAGTGTAGGTAACCAGATCAACCAGCACGAGGTCACGCACTGTCGCTTCTCGAGGCTCGCGATGGTACATCGCAAAAGTGCCGAGAACCCTCCGGCCCGTACTGAGGATCGGGGTGGACCAACAGGCTGCAAGCCCGTGGCGTGAAGCCAGGTCGCGGAAGTTCGCCCACAACGGGTCGATTGCGATGTCCGCGACGAACACGGGCTTCCCGGTGAATGCGGCGGTCCCGCAGCTGCCAACCTCCGGCCCGATCTCCGCACCATCCAACGCCGCGCTATAGTCACGTGGAAGGTTTGGCGCCGCTCCATGGCGAAGCCGCTTGCCGTCACCTTCGAGCAGCAGGATGGATCCGATCACGCCCGTCTTCGAGTGGCACTCGACGATTCGAACCAGCGAGGACAATGTTTCTTCGAGCGGATGGTCGTTGACCGCGAGTTCGAGCACTTTCGTGTGCGCCAGACGCAATTCATCATCGATGATGTCCGGAGCCGCTTCCATCTCGGACTGGTTACAGGAACCCGGCCCGGTCGTCACGATCCATCGGAGCGCGGCTTAGTGGGCCACCTCGGTCCGCTTCACGCCCGACTTCGCCAACTGCTCGTCGATCTGCGCGACAAGCCGATCCAGTCCTGCCTGATCGTTCGCCTCCGCTCGGGCTACCAGCACGTCTTGGGTATTGGACGCTCGCAATAGCCACCATCCATCGTCGGTGTTCACGCGGGCGCCGTCCGTCGGGTCAACTCGCGCTCCTTCTCCCGACAGCCTCTCCAGCACCTCGCTGACCACGGCAAACTTGCGCGTGTCGTCGACCTGGAAGCGCATTTCGGGCGTTGACGTCGTCTGCGGCATTTCATCCATGATCCTTGTGAGACTCTTGCCCGACTGGTTCACCGCCTCGATCAGACGCAGCGCTGCGTAGAGCGCATCATCAAAACCGTACCAGCGGTGCTTGAAAAATATGTGGCCGCTCATTTCGCCGGCGAGCGGCGCTGCAGTTTCCTTCATCTTCGACTTGATAAGGCTGTGGCCGGTCTTCCACATAAGTGGCTTGCCGCCGCACTGCGCGATACGGTCGAACAGCACCTGGCTGGCCTTCACGTCTGCGATGATGGTGCTTCCGGGGCAGTCGCGCAAAACGGCCTCCGCAAGGATCGCGACAAGCTGGTCGCCCCAGATCACCCGGCCCTTGCCGTCGACTGCGCCAATACGATCTGCGTCACCGTCGAAGGCGATGCCGAAATCAAGATTATGGTCAGCGACCAGGCGCTTCAGGTCGGCAAGGTTCTTTTCGACCGTGGGGTCCGGATGGTGGTTGGGGAAGCTTCCGTCCA
>JBJMUK010000025.1:0-6634 GCA_045811225.1 Sphingomicrobium sp.
TAGCGACGCACATTCTGGCGTTTGAGGGCGATAGCCACGTCGAATGGTTCGAAGGCAATTTCGAGGCTTATGAGGAAGACAAGCTCAGGCGGCTCGGCCCCGAAGCGGAACGCCCGCACCGGATGACCTACAGGAAGCTGACTCGCTGACCCAGATCCTCTTCACCGCACCTCTGTGGGTCTGGAGCGGCGGGAAGGCGAGCTGGCACTTCATCAGGGTGCCGGAGAATCAGTCTCTCGCGTTGCGCGTGGAAAGCTTCGGAGGCACGCGGGGCTTCGGTTCCGTGCGGGTTGAGGCGCAGATCGGTCACGTCACATGGACGACCTCCGTCTTTCCTGAGCGGGTCGGGACGTATCTGCTCCCGGTGAAGGCAGACGTCCGCCGGCGCGCAAACATTGGGGCCAGCGATGAGGTAACGGTGCAGATCTGGCCGCTCTAGCGCTCTAGTGAAGCACGTAGCCTTCCGGGTCCTTCCGGCGCGTGGCAATTGCCTCGTCGACGCTCCACGATCCCGGTCCAGTGGCTGCGAACAGCAGGAAGATGAAGCAGAACAGGATCGCGGTTTCGCCGTGATTGATCATCGGGAAGACCGAATTCGGCGCGTGAATTATCCAGTATGCGATCGCCATTTCACCCGCGAGAAGGAAGGCGACCGGGCGCGTGAACAGGCCGATGATCAGTAGGATGCTGCCCACCATTTCGATCCAGCCCGCCACCCAGAACAAGGACCATGCGGGTGGGAACGCCATGGACGAATGCGAGAAACCGAGAATCTTGCCGGTCCCATGCTCCAGGTACAACAGCGCGGTGACCATTCGCAGAAGCCCGAGTATCTTGTGGGTCAAGCGCATGTTGGTGTGGAACGGCTCGTTGCCAAACATCGTCCTACCTCCCTGTGTCGCATCGGGAGCAAGACTGGACCAATGAGCGCCCTTCGGGCGCGGAGCCCAGCCCGTGAGCTCGCGGTGATACAGGAATGCCGCGAAACGCGGTCCAAGCGCAAGTCCAATGGCCTATTTGCTACGCGCTCCGCAGTCGAGCCGCAGCCGATTGTCGATCGGCTAAAGCGCCACTTCCACCTGATTCTCCCGCTGGTGGTCCTTGCCCGGGTCACGGCCGAGCATGCGGATGAAGGCTGCCTTGAGCGTGGAGCCTAAATGGGCTTCCCACACGTCGGCTTTTTCGACGTCGAAGCGAAGCAAGGCGAGGTCGGGGTCGTCCTTCCCATCTTTGTACCAGCTCGCAATGAAGGGGTTCCACAGTCGGTCGATCACAGCACGATCATGGTGAAGCACGAGGGTGCCGTGGATATGGGCAAAGACCTTGTGGTCCTTCGATGTGTACGTTGCGACAGCGCGGTGGTTGCTTCCGAGATCCTGGACCAGAGGTTCGCTGTGCGCCGCGAAGAAGTAGATGGTGCCGCCATCTTCGCTATCGGCATCTTCGTCAGCGTCGATCTGCGCGGTCATCGGGCGGGTCCGGCTGTCTTCAACGCCCTGAAGCCCGAGCATCACAAAGGGGGAATCGTCCAGTGCTTCCCAGAAGCTGTTGCGCAGGCGCTCTTCCCGCTCGGCCTGGGTTTCTTCAGTCATGGCTTCACTCCCGATGCAATTTTTCCGGCAACGGGCAGGGGGACAGCTCTGTTCCGGGATATGGCCGAAGGGCCGTATCCTCGCGACGACTAGCGCAGCCGCTTGACCAGTGCGCGCCCGTCCTCGCCGGTCTTCACGTCGAAATTGGGGACAGCCTTGATCAGGTCGGACAGTTTGGTGAAACCATAGTTGCGGGCCGCAAAGCTCGATAGGGCCTTTGCGCGCTGACCAAGTTCCGCGAGGGGCGTATAGCCTTCCTCGTCGCGCTTGGAAGCCTTGTAGGCGGCACCGAGGACCTCGAGGAGTTCATCGTCCACTGCGCGCGACGCGCAAGTTGCAGCGTTGCCCGGAGACTCGTCTTTCCCGGAGAGTGCGAGCGCGGCGACGTCGAAGAAGCGGGTGCATGCCTGCTGGAAGCTGAGGGGCGTCTTCGTGGTCCCGAAACCGTAGACAGGCATTCCCTCCTCGCGGATGCGCTGGGCGAGCGGAAGGAAGTCGCTGTCGCTCGACATGATCCCAAAACCATCGACATTGCCGCGATACAGCAAGTCCATCGCGTCGATGGTCATGCGCATGTCTGTCGCGCTCTTGCCCTTGATCACGTCAAACTGCTGCATCGGGACGATTGAGTGAACGCCGGTGAGGTTGCCCCAGCCCTTGAGACTAGGTTTTGACCAATTGCCATAGGCGCGCCGGATATTGATTGTGCCAAGCTCCCCCAGGACCAGGAGCACTTCGTCCAGATGATCGGGCGACGCATTGTCCGCGTCGATGAGCAACGCGATGTTGCTTTCCCGCTCGTGAATATGGTCGCTCATACGCCGAATCCCTTCATATCACCCCTCTAAGCGGACCGGCTCTGGAACGAAACTGCTGCTCAATGCTTGAAACCGGCACAGGGGGCGAGCGAGCGTCGGAAGGACAGTTATATGAAGCGTCTAGGACTTACCGCGGCCATAGCCGCCAGCGTAGCAGTCACCGGCTGCGCAACCAGCAATCCGTATGGTTACAATGATGGGTATTACAACAATGGCTACGGCCAGAATGCTAATGCCGGCCGCGCCGTTACTGGCGCTGCGGTTGGCGCAGGCGTCGGTGCCGTTGCCGGTGCAGTACTACCCGGCCTGAAGCCGGTTACCGGTGCAATTGCGGGCGGCATCGCCGGCGCAGTTCTCGGATCGGTGATCAACGGCCGCCAATATTATCGGGATACCAACGGCTATTGCTACTACGTCGACCAATATGGTCGCCCGGTGTATAACTATAACACCCGCTGCTAGTCGGTCGCGCTAGGCGGAACGGAACACAGCGTCCGCTTCGTCGAGCAGATACAGCCGACCTTCGGCAATGGAGAAATGGGCGCCGTGCAGGGTCAACTTGCCGGCGCCTTCTCTTTCCGCCACCCATGGAAAAGTCCGGAGGTTCGAAAGGCTTACGCGAATAGCCTCAAGCTCCATCTCAAGGATTGCCGCCGAATCTATGCTCTGATGCCGTTCGCGAACCGCATCCCGGGCCGGGTGGAGCATTTTGACCCATTCCGCGATGAAGTGTCCTGCCCCGTCTTCAGCATCGTCGAACTGCCCCGTGAGCGCTGCTGCACAGCCCCCGCAGGATCCGTGGCCGAGAACAACGATTTCCTCGACCTCCAACTGCGTGACCGCGAATTCCAATGCCGCGGAGACGCCATGACGCCCGGGGGTGAGTTCGTACGGCGGCGCCAGGTTGGCGACGTTACGAACCACGAAAATCTCCCCCGGATGAGCGTCGAAGATCATCGCCGGGTCGGTCCGGCTGTCGGAACAGGCAATGACCATCACTCGGGGACTTTGCCCTTCGGCGAGTTGCGACCAGCGTTCACGTTCGCGCTGCCATCCGCTGTCCCGGAAACGGTGATAGCCTTCGATCAGTCCAGATAGATATCGCATGCCCGCTGCCGCTAGCGGCAACAGGGCAGGGGTGGCAAGCGCGAGCGCCAATCGCTATCTGGCCGACATGACCGAGCCCGCCCTCAACATCTTGCCTGTCATCGACGTCCAGCCGCGCCAGCGCAAACCGGACTGGATCAGGGTGAAAGCGCCGACCAGTCAGGGCTATTCGGACACGCGCAACCTTATGCGCTCGCTCGGGCTTTCGACCGTGTGCGAGGAGGCGGCTTGCCCGAACATCGGCGAGTGCTGGACCAAGAAGCACGCAACTGTGATGATCCTTGGCGACACCTGCACGCGCGCTTGCGCGTTCTGCAACGTGAAGACTGGAATGCCGCGTGCCGTCGATCCGCTTGAGCCCGAGCATGTTGCGCTCGCAGCCGCCGAGCTCGGCCTTGAGCATATCGTTATCACCAGCGTCGACCGCGACGATCTTCCGGACGGCGGGGCATCGCAGTTCGTGAAAGTGATTCAGGCGCTGCGCCGGAACACGCCCAACACAACGATCGAAATCCTCACGCCCGATTTCCGCAACAAGAGCGAAGCGGCGGTTGCGTCGATCGTTGAAGCTGGCCCCGACGTCTACAATCACAATCTGGAGACAGTGCCGAGGCTCTATCCGACCATTCGCCCGGGCGCGCGCTATTATGCATCCCTGCGACTGCTTGAGAGCGTGAAGCGCCAGGCGCCGCACATCTTTACCAAGTCCGGCGTGATGGTCGGTCTCGGCGAACAGCGCCTCGAAGTGCACCAGGTAATGGACGACATGCGCTCCGCCGGCATCGATTTCCTCACCATGGGTCAATATCTGCAGCCCACGCCAAAGCACGCGAAGGTGGAGGAGTTTGTTACTCCGCAGGCGTTCGATGCCTATGCGGCAATCGGCCGCGCAAAAGGCTTCCTGCTGGTCGCGGCCTCGCCGCTGACCCGATCGAGCTATCACGCTGGCGACGATTTCCGGAAGATGCAGGAAGCGCGAAAGGCGCAGCTGGGACGAGTGAACGGCTGATGCCGAGGCACAGCGAAACACGGCACCTTCCTTACACTCCAGAGCAGCTATTCGACATGGTTGCCGACGTGGCGCGCTATGACGAGTTCCTGCCCTGGGTCGTGGCGGTCAGGATCCGGTCTTCCAGCGAGGCCGAAACGGTGGCCGACCTGGTGGTCGGCTTCAACGCGTTCAAGGAACGCTTCACGAGCCGGGTGGCGAAGGATCGCCCCAGCAGCATCACCGTCGATTATATCGAGGGTCCTCTCAAATTCCTGAAGAATGAGTGGCGGTTCGAGGCCGCACCGGAGGGCGGAACAAACGTCTTCTTCTCTGTCGATTTCGGCTTCAAGTCCCGGATCTTCGAATCCATCGCCGGTCAGATGTTCGACCGTGCGCTCCGGCGAATGACGGGCGCGTTCGAAACGCGCGCCGCCGAGCTTTACGGCATCAGCAATTCAAGCGCGCAAAGCGCCGCCTGAAGCCGTACACCACCGCGGCCCTCGTCGGCGAAGTGCTGCTGATCCGCGACGACATCGTCGGGATCGCCATCGCGCTCGGCGCGCGCGAACACGACCGTTCCGACCGGCTTGTTTGGAGTGCCGCCACCGGGTCCAGCAACTCCAGTGATTGCGACTGCAACATCTGCCTCGGACGCTTCGAGCGCGCCCCGCGCCATCGCCCAGGCGGTTGCCACGCTGACTGCGCCGAAAGTATCGACCACATCGCCACGGATATTCAACTGCCGGATCTTGGCCGCATTCGAATAGGTAACGAAGCCTGCCTCGAAGACATCGGACGAACCGGGAATCTCGGTCAGCGCCGCCGCGACCAGCCCGCCGGTGCAGCTTTCTGCAACGGCCACGCGCCGGTCCAATGCACGATTGGCCTCGACGACAGCGCGTGCCTTATCGACCAGTTCTTTGGGGAGAAGCGTTTCCACCGCGCAGCCTTAGCCGCAGATAAAGAGGCTGTCGCTGCTCGAATGACCGCGAAAGGTCATGAACTTACACCCATGTGGACCTCTGGCCGCTCAGGCGGGCATCCGGACAGTGGCGATCGCCTGGCAGGCAAGTCCCTCTCGGCGGCCAGTGAAGCCCAGTCGCTCCGTCGTGGTCGCTTTCACGCTGACGCCATGGACCGGTACGCCGAGGATCCCTGCAATGCTGGCGCGCACTGCCTCCCGGTGCAGGAACAGCTTCGGCTCCTCGCCAATGAGGGTGCAGTCGACATGATCGATTATCCCTCCTGCACTGCGGATGAGGTCAGCGGCATGAACGAGGAAGCGATCGGATGACGCGCCTTTCCACTGGAGGTCCGTTGGCGGAAAGTGCTGGCCGATGTCTCCAACGGAGGCAGCCCCCAGCAAGGCATCCGTGATCGCGTGCAGGACGACGTCGGCATCGCTGTGGCCGGAAAGGCCACGACTGTGCGGCACCGGAACTCCGCCAAGCATGATGGGGCCGTCGCCCCCAAAAGCATGGACGTCGAAACCCAGTCCCGTCCGGCTAATCATTCGCGCACCAAGCATTGCTTCGGCTCTGCCCCACTCGTCGGCCGTTGTCAGCTTCTCCAGAGCCAGGTCCCCCGGCACTGCGGCGACCTGCATCCCGGCGGCGCGAGCGACCGTCGCGTCATCGGTCGGCACTGGTCCCGACCAGGTGGCGAAAGCCGCGCGCAGAGCGTCCGTCCGAAAGCCCTGTGGCGTCTGGACGCGGACGGCGTCGGTACGGTCAATTGCTTCCCCGAGGAGCGCGCCGGCCCTCGCCATCGTGTCACGCACCGGAAGCACCGGGACAGCCCCATCAGAGGCATCAAGCGCATCGAGCAATCGATCGATCACCTCGGGCGGACAGAAGGGTCGGGCAGCATCGTGGATCAGGGTGGTAGCGCCACTTACGACCGTCAGCCCGGCCTGAACGGAATCCGCGCGCTCGTTGCCCCCAATAATCAGAGGGGCATGGCTGAGCCCGGCGAGCGCAGTGGTCGCAAGCTCTTCCTGCCCGGCGCCAATCACGATGACCAGTTCGTCTACTCGCGGATGTTGTGCCAGCGCTTCGGCGGCCCAACGGATCATCGGCTTACCGCAGATCATCCGATACTGCTTGGGCAGGCCGCCACCCAGTCGC
>JBJMUK010000026.1:0-5594 GCA_045811225.1 Sphingomicrobium sp.
GCACGCTCTTGGGGCTGTGGCAGTCGCCGCAATGCCCGAGCCCTTGCGTGAGATAGGCGCCGCGGTTCCATTCCGCGGACATGCGCGGGTTGCGAAGATACTCGTGCGGCGTGAAATTGATCGCGTTCCAGGCAATGACGCTCGAGCGCAGATTGACCGGGAACGGCAGCCGGTTGGCCGGTGGGACATAACGAACGGCGGGAACGGTCTTCAAGAAGGCAAGGATGGCATCGCTGTCCTCGCGTGTGACGATGGTGAAATAGGGATAAGGCAGGGCCGGATAGAGGTGCCTGCCTTGGGGATCTGTCCCCTGATGCATCGCACGGAAGAATTGGTCCGGACTCCAGGCGCCGATTCCCGTCGCCCGGTCACTGGTGAGGTTGGCCGAATAGATGGTTCCGAACGGAGTGCCGATGCCGAGCCCGCCCTCGAACGGACGGCCGCCGCGCCGCGTGTGGCAGGACGCGCAGTCGCCGGCGGTAGCAAGGTAGCGCCCGCGACGAATGAGCTCCGCATTCGGCCCGTCGGGAATGGGCATGGTGAGGATCGAGAGCAGGCCGGGCGGCGGATCGCTGGCGTTGGCCTGCGTCGACCTCACCCATAGCCATGAACCTGCCGAGACCAGGATGAGCACGAAGATGACGATGCCGATCGCCGAGGCGATGCGTCCACGGATACTGCGCGGCCAGCCGAGACTCATGCCGCAATCAGCGCCGCGCCCGGCGACTTCAGGTACCGGGCCTTGATCTCGTCTGCCATGAGGTAGGCGAGGCCGGCGAGCGTCGCGGTCGGATTATAGCCGGGGTTCTGCGGATAGAGCCCCGCGCCGGTCACGAACAGGTTCGGAACGTCCCAGCTTTGCGAATATTTATTGACGACGCTGTCGGCCGGGCTCTCGCCCATCATGGTTCCGCCGACATTGTGCGTCGTCTGGTAGGGCGTGATGTCGTAGGGGCCCTGCCGCGGCTTTGCGTGCACATGGCTTGCGCCCATGGTCCTCGCGATCTCGGCGGCGCGGTCGGTGCAATATTTCGCCATCCGGAGATCGTTCTCGGGAAAGTCGAAGGTCATCCGGAGCATCGGGCGGCCGAACTGGTCCCGGTAGGTCGGATCGAGGCTGAGGTAATTGCCGGCTTGCGCGTAGCTTGAGCCGTGGACCGAGATCGACATGCTGCGGAGGTAATATTTCGCCGCCGCACGCTTCCACTCGAGGCCCCACCTCGGAACCCCGTCCGGGACCCTCGTCATCTCAATGGGACGGGCGCCGGTAACCATCCCGGCGATGTAGGCGCCGCCGATGAAGCCGAGACCCGAGTGGTCGAAATTGTCGCCGTTGTAATCGTCGATGACCGACGCGAGCGCGCCGGCGCCGATGAACGGGTTGAGGAGCTTGTCCTCGAAGAAGACGTCGACGGCGCTCACCGTCTGGTAGCAATAATTCTTGCCGACGACCCCCTCGCCCGTGGCCGGGTCATAAGGCCGGCCAATGCCCGACACGAGAAGAAGATGGACATTGTGCAGCTGGTAAGCCGTCAGGGCGACGATCTCGGCCGGCTGGAAATATTCCGTCCCGGCGGAGTCGATGTAGGTCACTCCGGTAGCATGATGGCCGTCGGGAGTGCGCTCGACCTTCAGCACCTCCGCTTCGGTGCGCAGCTCGAAATTCGGCTTGGTCAGGATATAAGGGATCAAGGTCGTTTGCGGCGACGCTTTCGAATAATTGCCGCAACCGAACTTCTCGCAGAAACCGCAGAAGGTGCACTTGCCGAGCTGCAGTCCGAGCGGGTTCACGTAAGCCTTCGATAGGTTACCGGCAGGGTGCGGGAACGGGTGAAGCCCCATGCTCGCCGCCGCCTGCTCGAACAGCTTGGGGCCATAGGTCATCGGGAGCGGCGGCGTCGGGTAATCCGCGCTGCGCGGCCCCTCGAAGGGATTGCCGCCGACCTGCCTCGCTCCTCCGAGGTTCCCCGCCTGCCCCGAGGTCCCGCAGATGCGGTCGAACATGTCGTAATAGGGTTCGAGCTCCCGGTAGGTGAGCGGCATGTCCTTGATGGTCAGCGCCGCCGTCGCATGCCTGCCGTAGCGCGCCTCGTTGTGGCTCCTGAGCTTGAAGTCGGTCTCCAGCCAGCGCCAGATCTGGCCATTCCAGTGGATCCCCGCGCCGCCGACGCCGGTGCCGGGGAGGAACGAGCCCAGGTGCCGCATCGGCAATGCGGTCTGGTTGACGTTGTTGCGGAAGGTCAACGTCGAATAGCGGACGTTCTGGAACAGGTGGTGCCGCCACATGTAGCGCAGCTCGTCCTGGTCGAAGGTCGTGGCCCAGTCGACGGGTGTCGTGCGCGCCGCCGCCCGCTCCAGCGCAAGGACGGTTAGGCCGGCATCACACAATTGCTGCGCGAGGATCGCGCCCGTCCAACCGAAGCCGACGAGCACGACATCCACCTTAGGCATGTGCTTCGCCACAACCTTAACCCCGGTCCCAACCGGGACGGCCGAGCAGCCCGACGACCTCGACCGGCACTGGCTTGTTATAGGCGGTGACCCATTCCGAATAATCGTAATGGGCGCCCGGAAATCCGATCATTTTCCAAGCGGCCGCATCCTTGTTGCCGCCGTAGATCGGGTCCGAGAAATAGCCTTCGAGCACGTTCTGAAGGAACATCGCAAAGAAGGCCTTGGAGGCGATCGGCCCGTCGAGCTTGAGGGTGCCTGATTCCATTTGCTTGAGCAGCATGTCCTGCTCTGGCGCTCCGACATCCTTGAACGCCTTGCCGGCGTGCATTCGAGTGACTGCCTGCTCAATCGCAGCGATCGCGTGCCGGTAGAATTGGGCGGGCGTGAACCGGCTTTGATAGCCTTGGGTCGCGGTGCCCGTCTGCCACGGGCCTTGGAGATAGAAATGCGCGCCGTTGCCGTACGCGCCCGCGAGCTGGCGATCGAGAAACACGACGACGCCCGCTTCGGACGCGCTCGGGCCGGTCGGATCCGCAGGGATGAGCCGGTCGACAGCGGCCGTCAGGAAGCCGACTTCGGCGGCATTGAGATAGGTCCAGCCGCCGTCGGTCGCGGCATCGGGCACGTCGGTGAGTCCGTCATCCCAGGGCAGTGCATTGGTGTAGGTGCGGCTTGGCCTCCCGAGCATTCCGTCATGCCGGGCAACAACATCGGCGGCCGCTGCAGTGCCGAAGGCGGCGCCGAATGCCAGAAGCTCACGCCGGTTCACATGAGCGAGTGAATTCCGTTTCATGGGTCCTTGTCACCGATCTTGCGGACCCGCGTCTTTCCGATCAGCCCGAATCTTTCGCGTGAGCCGCGATTGCTCAAAACGAATTCGCTGTGTCGGAATTGATCGCTCCAGCGGGGCCGCATGTCGCCTAGCTGGTCTGCAGCTGAGTTGCGCACGCAGGCTGCTGTCACCCCCGGCACCGCGGGGGCCGCTCTCGTGCCTATGAAAGGAGGTCGATCGTCGTGAAAGGCCCGGGTCCGAACGTGACCACGATCAGCAACGCCACGATCGCGAGCATCTCGGGCAGATAGAGCAGATCATCCACCCAGTCGGCTCTGTCGATCGGCCGATAGGATGCGATCCGTTTCCAGCCGTCGGTTCCGACAGCAACGAGGCATTCGATCACTAGGGCCAGGGCAGCGAGGGGCGCGAGGATGCCCGTCAGGAGTGCAAGGCCGCCAAAAAACTCGACGGCCGGCACCCACCATTGGTTGACTGAAAGCAGTGGAATGTGACTGCTCTTGAGCGTCGCGACGAGCTCGGCGTGCCGCTCCTTGTTGAACAACTTATGGAAGCCGCTGATCCCGAAGAACAGCCCAAGGACAATCCTGTTCAGGACGAGCACGGCGGAGCCAGCGAGGGTACCCATCCCGAGTTGGAATAGCGGGAGTACGTCCACTCTAGGGGCTTCGCCTGGCACCTGCGCCGGCAAGATCCAGCGTCACCCAACCACGGCTGAGCAGGGTCCGGAATGTGGCTTCACCCTCGTCCAGACGGCAGCGGGTCGAAGGGTGGCGCGAATAGCGCCTGACCTGTGCAATCCAGCTTCTGGCGACGGATGGCCGCATCCAGCGTGAAAGGATCGCTTCGGGTGGATTGGAGGACATGCGCTGACCTTTCCCTACTCGAGCGGGCCGATGTGTCTGCCGGCAGCGAGAGGTTTGTTGTCTCTCTGTCGTGCTTCGAAGCCTAATCAGTTGGCGTGAGATCCCGTTGGAGTTCGTCAAAGATCACCTCTGCTCGGCCCTGAGGACCGCACCTCCAATGAGCCCGTATTAGACGATGTGAGACGTCGTGAGCGGCGCTGCACATTGCCCGCGGCTCGCCCCAAATGGCTCGCCGGCGTTCGCGCTTACCGCTCGCCTCCCTTGAAGGAGCATGATTCCGTGATTCGCCTCCCATTCCCTCTCGCACTAGGAGCATTGCTGGTGTTGACGCAGACCGCCCAAGCCGCAACCGACCCGACGACCGATCCCAGGATTGATCCCCAAGTCCGCTCATTCCTGACCGAACTCAACAAGGATCCAAGTCCCTTCTGGACCCTGCCCGGGCCACAAGTCCGGGCAGTCCTGACCGGCCTTCAGGCCAAGACTACGGTCGATCTTTCCGGCGTCGGCATTTCCGAAAAAACCATTGAGCAGGATGGGCCCGGCAAATGCGAAAGACGATCCGGCACGAAAACACGTAAACGGAATGAATGGGTGCGTTCCGGCGGAGCAGACCCTCCCCCTCCCCTCGCCGGGGCGCACCTTTTTGTTTCCAGGAGCACGTGCATCCCGTTACCAACACAAGAGGAGCTTCCCAATGATCCGGAGGTCGACGGCATCGTGGCAAGGCAACGGTCGTGACGGCAAAGGCACGTTGACGTCGCAGTCCGGCGTGCTCTCGAAAACGAACTTCGGCTACAAAAGCCGGTTCGAGGACGGTCCCGGCACCAATCCTGAGGAACTGCTTGCCGCATCGCACGCCGGCTGCTTCACCATGGCGGTGGCCTTCGGACTGCAGATCGCCGGGTTTACAGCAATCGACCTTGAGACCGACGCCGCCATTTCGCTCGAGCCGGACGGCGACGCCTACAGTATCACGCGATCGGCGCTGACGCTCCGAGCGCAGGTCCCCGGAATCGACAACGACCGCTTCCAGGAGATCGCCCGCGCCGCCGAGAAGAACTGCCCCATTTCGAGGGTTCTCAAGGCGGAGGTCACACTGAATGCGACCCTTCTCGAGGATGCGCTCCAGTGAGACGGCGCTCCGGCCGCGCTTCGCTTTCCGTGCGCGCTCGCAACGCGCGTTCCTTCGCGGAAGATCGCTCGCGCACTCGCGCATAGCTATTAGCGCTCGCAGCTGCACCGGCAGTCGCGCAGGAAGAGATGAGATGCAGGCCCACCGACAGAATGGACAAACGGGCCGGCTTGACGACCCGTCCGTCGTCCCGAGGGATCAGGCGGCAACAATGATTGCACACGATTTCCGCAATGTGCTCCAGGTCGCAATCAGCGCCGTTAGCGTCACCCGCCGGAGCCTGCTCCAAAGCGATCGCACCCTTGCCGGCACGCTCAGCGATGCACTTGACGCGCTCGAGCGGGCC
>JBJMUK010000027.1:0-4180 GCA_045811225.1 Sphingomicrobium sp.
TCAGCGTGGCGCTGTGGCTGCCCTATCTGCTGTTGTCCGTTCGCGTGAACGTGACATACCGCGGGCGTGTCCCGGCCTAAAACGAGTCAACCGTCTGCGATCCGACTCGGAGTTGAAACCACGGTTAACCCCTTGGAATTCATTACGGCCGCCGCCCGAAACCGTGTCACTAGAGAGACATAACCGTCCAGATTTGGCACAAATCTGTTGCTTTAAGTCCGCCTGAAAACCGAAGGATTTCCCGAGTTTGCGTTTAAAAACAGATGCTTGGTGATGTTAACCAGTAATGTTAAATTTAAGCCTCGGTGAATCCCTATCGTTGACAATAAGTTAACGTGGTAGCAGCCCCATCTCGATCGAACGGACGGGGACTGTTCGGTGGGGCGTTCAAATCGTGAGCAAACCACCCAGTGGAGGTCCGATCGATAAGTGTGCTGCGGGGCCTGAATGGTCCGGGGCAAACATTCAGGAAGGAACTTCACATGACCACTTTCATCACCATGCTTAAGGACGAATCCGGTGCGTCGGCCGCAGAATATGCGCTGATTCTCGCCATTGTTGGCGCTGGCATCGCCGTTGCCGCCTACACCCTCGGTCAGAACATCACGAACGCGATGGGCAAGGCCGGTAACTGCATCAGCCGCACGCCGACCTCGGCCGCTTGCTGATTGAGCGGAGAGCTCGTCGCTTGGCGAGCTCTCCCCACCCACCGGCCACACCGGTGCAACACAGGAGACATTCCATGTCGATCTTCGTCAAAATGCTTCGCGATGAAAGCGGTGCATCGGCTGCAGAATATGCGCTGATCCTCGCCATCGTCGGCGCCGGTATTGCAGTTGCAGCGTACACTCTGGGTCAAAACATCACGAACGCGATGAACAGAGCCGGAAACTGCATTGCATCCGCCAACGGCAGCAACTGCTAAATATCTTTGGGGCTGCCTTCGGGCGGCCCCACTTACATTCTGTATTATTATCTGTCACATTGACGAGAGTTAACTGCGTCGGGGGGCGCCCTTATGAGACGGCAAACTTTGCTTGCACTGGCAGTGGCCATTTTCCTGGGCCTGGCCGCCGTCTTCTTGGCCAATTCTTTTCTATCCAAATCGGAAGCGCAGAATGACGCGCGCGCGACCACGAAGGTCGCAGTCGCTGCTGTCCCGCTCGATTATGGAACCGACCTGACTGCGGATAATGTCCGCTTCGTCGATTTCCCATCCACCAGCGTTCCGCCGGGGGCGTTCACTAATGCGACACAGCTGCTGCCTGCGGGTAAGCGGCGCGTGGCGCTGATGCGCATGGCGATCAACGAGCCGATCCTGTCATCGAAGGTCACTGGCGAGGGGCAAAACGCTTCCATCGCAGCGCTGCTTCCCGACGGGATGCGTGCCGCCTCGGTCCGGATCAACGACGTCTCCGGAGTGGCCGGCTTCGTCCAGCCGAATGACTCGGTGGACGTGCTCATCACCCGGTCTGCGCCCAATGGGCAGCAGATCACGGACGTGCTTCTTCAGAACACCCGCGTGATCGCGATGGGCCAGGATGCGCAAAGGGCGGACGGCCAGCCGGTGGTCGCTGCCACCGCAACGCTCGAGGTCGACCCGCTTGCAGCGCAGAAGCTCGCGCTTGCACAGCAGATCGGAAGCCTGAGCCTGGTGCTCCGGAAGCCGGGCGCGCTCGACAATAATCCGCTGATCGAAACAGTCAGCCTTCAGGATCTCCGGTACGGCCGTTATCGCGGCACCTATCCGAACGGTCCGCCCGTCCAGCAACCTGCAGCGCCTTCCGGGCCGCGCGCCCAGCCACGCCCCGTGGTTCGCGCAACGGCCAAGCCTGCTCCGCGCACGGTCGTCCGGAACGGCAACGTCGAAGTAGTCCGTGGGACGGCAAGCACCAATTACGAGGTTGGTCGTTATGGTTCGTAAGTCTCTTATCCTGTGCGCGCCGATCATGGCTGCGCTTGCCTCCGCCACCCCGGCTTCTGCGCAAACCGCGGCGATCAGCGTCGCCGATGAAGTGCAGCCCGCCGGAGAGCTTATGGTCCCGGTCAACAAGAGCCAGGTGCTGCGGGTCGATCGCCCTTATACGAAGGCGCTGATCGGCAATCCGGAAATTGCCGACGTGCTGCCACTGACCAACCAGTCAGTGTATCTTCTGGGCAAGAAGGCCGGCACGACCAGTCTTTCGCTGTACGACGGCCGAAACATGCTGATTGCGGTCGTCGACGTCGTGGTTGGTCCCGATGTGATCGGGCTCCGGCGCCAGTTAGCGGATATCATGCCTGCGAGTCAGATCGGCGCCCGAATCTCGAACGACTCCATCGTGCTGGAGGGCATTGTGCCTAACGGGCCGATGGCCGATCGAGCCGTCCAACTCGCCGAAACCTATGCCCCGGGCAAGGTCATCAACATGCTGTCGGTAGGATCTGCGCAGCAGGTTATGCTGGAAGTCCGCTTCTCGGAAGTGAAGCGGTCCGCGCTGAAGCAGTTCGGCCTGAGCAGCTTCTTGACTGGCGGTGGCAATAACGGCTTCGTCGGGGCGATCGGTGGCAACGCCGGGGTCAGCGGCGATGGTCCGCCGACCCTGGGTGCAATCACCGGCAGCTTTGCCGTCCTGCAGCGCACTTTCAACATCGCTGGCCTGACCGTCGATGCAACGCTGGACGCACTTGAACGCAAGGGTGTCATCACGACGCTTGCGGAACCGATGCTGGTCGCTTTGTCGGGCGAAACCGCAAGCTTCCTTGCAGGTGGCGAGTTCCCCGTCCCCGTCGTTCAGAGCGGGAGCAGCGGCGGTGTTGGCTCAGGCAACAACAACGGCGCATTCACGGTGGAGTGGAAGCCGTTCGGCGTCAGCCTCGGCTTCACGCCCACGGTGCTTGCGGACGGCGTCATCAACCTTGTCGTCGTACCGGAAGTGAGCTCGATCGACCCGACGGCCTCGATCGTCATCAACAACCTGACCATCCCCGGCCTGCAAACCCGGCGCGCGAAGACCGTGGTCGAACTGCGCGACGGCGAATCCTTCGCGCTTGCCGGACTGCTCCGGAAGGACTTCCAGGACACGGTTCGGCAATTCCCGATCCTCGGCTCCATCCCGATCATTGGCACCTTGTTCAGATCGACCGGGTTCCAGCATGAGGAAACCGAACTGGTGATCATCGTCACGCCGCGCCTGGTGCGTCCGGTTCGTGCTGGATCCATGAAGGCACCGACGGACCTGGTGACCGGCCCACCGGAAGCGGATCTGTTCCTTTCGGGCCGGACCGACACCGGGGTCCCGGCCGCTCCCCCGCCCTTCTCGCCGCCTGCCGCAAGGCCGGTGAGTGTGGCACCTCCAACGCTTGCTCCCGGCGGGACCGCCGAGAACAAGCCGGTCGGACTTGAAAAGGATTATGGCCATGTTCTCTAGGCCGAAGCTGCTCGCCGCCGCTGCCGCCGCCCTGATGGTGGGCGCGTGTGAAACGGCTCCGATCGGATCTCCCGACGTGAGTTTCGGTGAATCCGTCAAATATGATGCGGCGATCCAGACGATTAATCCGGATCCCGTCTACTCTGCCCAAGGGGCGCAACCGGGCGATAGCGGTGACAAATCCGCCGCTGCATCGAAGCGCTATCGCTCTGGCGACGTGAAGCCGGTGGAAACCATGGAGACTACCTCCTCCACTTCGGGCTCTGGTGGCTCTCACTAAGAAATGGTTGGTCATGCGTCGGTCTATCAGGAGCATAAGAACTAACAACGGAGGCGCGGTCGCGCCGACCGTTGCACTGTCCATGTTCGGCCTGATCGCCGCCGGAGGTCTGGCCTTCGACTATGCGCGGCTCGCTAGCCTGGATACCGAACTGCAACAGGCAGCAGATCAGGCAGCTCTTGCCGCAGCGACGCAACTCGACAGACAAGCTGGCGCCACGGCGCGCGCAGTCGCGGCAGCACAGTCCCTGCTGGTCAACCAGACCCGGTTCGGTAATGACGGGGGCGGCCTGAGTATCCTGACAGGCCAAGCCTACACAGATGGAAGCGGCAACTCGGTTGCGCGCGTGACCTTTTACAGCACGAAGCCGGATGCTGAGGCAGGTACCAACGGCTATACGGCGGCCACCGCGAATGACGCCATCGCGCGGTTCGTGAAAGTGGACGTGACCGGCCGTCAGGCAATTTACGCGCTGACTCCGGTTGTCGGG
>JBJMUK010000028.1:0-3703 GCA_045811225.1 Sphingomicrobium sp.
ATTGTGTGGGGCTGTTCGGCGCGCCGTGCGGCATGCAGCCGCGCTGGAAGCACACGGCTCGGGCCACCTGGGACGCGCCGCATGGAATGACCCTGTCGCTTCAATGGCGGCACATAGGTGGGGTGAAGCTCGCCGCGCTCGATCCCAAGTTCAACCTGACCGATCAGGTCAGTCCGGGGCACACAAAACTGCGGCCGCACGACTATTTCGATCTCACGACAGTCTTCCGGGTCCGGAAAGGCTTTGAGCTCCGCCTTGGCGTCAACAATCTGCTGGATCGACAGCCGCCGCTCGTCGTCGGCAACACCGCGGCCGGTGATGGACCGTACAACGCCAACACCTATCCCACATGGTATGACCCGCTCGGCCGCTACGTCTTCGCCAGCGTAGCCGTCGACCTGAAACGTTAGCTGGACTTCAGCGCAGCCAACAATTGCGGGCTACATTCGCTTCGTGTTGCCGGATCGGTGCAGAAGTCGGGTCGTTTGCCTGTCTCGCGCCAATATTCGATCAAGCCCATGCGGGCGGCAAGACCGACGAAACCTGCGTCCTGCCGCAGGCTCCGAGTGACTGGCGCGAACAGGACCCAGGACTCAAATCGCTGGTGATCGAGAGCGGAATTTGCCGCCTCCATCGCCTGCCTGGTTTCTCCAAGCGCCGCCAACATCAGGATTTCATTCTCGCGAGAGATTTTCTCCTGATCGGCAGCCTCGCGAATCTGAATAGCCGTTTCATCGGTCAGTCGCTCGGAACGCGCCGCTTTGGCTTTGATGAAGCTTCGCCAAATGGCATTTTCGGTTTCGACCGAAGGCGCCTGCGCATCCATTGCATCGAAGGTCGCGAGGGCCTCCGACGGCTGCTCGTAGAAGCCGGCAATGTACCGCCGGACCCTCTGGATGCCCGAATGGTTCGGCCAGAGCTGAACCCCCTTCTGAATTCGGGCTGTGGCTGCAGGCAGGTTCCCCGTGTTGGCATAGGCGCGCGCGAGCTGGGCCGTCTTTGGGGCACCCCATTCATCGGTAGCATGCGCGACCTGCAGGGAAGAAAGGGCTTCGCGGAGGCGCCCGACATCACTGAGCAATGCGGCGTGATACGAGTATAATGCGCCAAGCGGAGCCTTCGGGTGCCTTCCGAATTTCATGCCGCGCAGCAACCAAGCCTCACGCCGGCGATAGGTGGGTTCGACCCACGATAGGACGACGTAAGCACCGGCATCCGCCGGATCGAGCTTCAGAGTCAGGTTTGCTTCGCGGCGGGCCGCCTCCTTCATCGCCTCGGCGCGGTCGGGAATGTCCATGCGTTCGGAAGCGGTGGCGTAGGCTACAGCCAGGACGTCATGACCGAAGGCAAATTCCGGATGACGCGCGACAACGCCTTGCGCGCGCTCGATCATCTGCGCCCAGTCACTCTCAGTGTCACGGATCATATCGTTTGTCTGAAGCAACGCGGATAAAGCGGAATTGTCGGTCAGAGGCGGACTCGCACTACGCGCGAAAATGGCGATGTTGGCGACGTCGGCCACCCGCGCCGCAACCTCCAGCGGCAGGTCCGATGCTTCGCCGCGGTCTCGCTTGAATTCCATCGACCACAAAGCGGCATGGGTTCTGCCGTCCTCGATCCGGACATCGACAATCAGATTGGACGCGTCGTCCCGCACGAGCCCCGTCACGACCAGCCCCGGCTGGGTGCCTTTCGTCCCACCTTCTCCATCCAGGACAGTCTCGATCTGGCTGTCGCCGAGCTCGTTCACGACCTCGTTGGGGATTCTTCGCGCCAGGGCACGGGCGTCCTCGGAATTGCTTAGCGTATCGAAGGGCTGCACGGTGACACGAATGGGCGCGCGCACATCAGGAGCGCCGCCGCGCCCGATCCAGATGATCGCGCTCACCAGAATCAACGCTGCAAGCGCCGCCATTAAGGCGCCAAGCCGGAAGCGACGACGAGTTGCGACCGACCCGGCCGCGTTGCCATCTTCTACCGGGATCGCTGACGTAAGGCGGTACCCGACGCCTGGAATCGCTTCGATCGAGTAGGGAGTGTCCGGATACTCCGCGGCCAGTTTGCGGAGCTTGCTGATGCAGCGGTAGATGGCGTCGTCGCTGACGGACAGTCCACGCCAACAGCGGATCACGAGATCGTCTTGCGAGACGACCGAACCCCTCGCGTGAGCGAGCGCAACAAGGACCTGCATAACCCGCCGCTGCAAGGTCTGGGAGGCGCCATTCGATTCGACTTCGCACCTGGCCGGCCGAACACGGAGCGATCCCAGCTCGAAGTCCGCCTCGCGAGCCAGATCGATGCCGTGCACCCAGATGGCGTCTTGCGTCGACTCGTACATCCGGCTCCCGGCCAGCTTTCCGGCAGCCAAATCATAACATGACGCGCAACAGCGGCGAAGTCGGACGGAAATCAGGCCGGATCAGACAGAGATCGGGCCAGGAATCTCAGGAACTTAGTTATCAATGTGGCCAGCCCCGAGCGGGGGCTTCGAGGCGATTCTTCGGGGTCGCCTCGTTGCTGAAAGGGAAGTGGTCATGACTGTCAGAACGATCCGAGTGACTTCAAAGATCTTCACGCGCGTTGGCATGTGCCTGCTTGGCAGCGGTGCGCTGATGCTGCCGCTGGCGACGTCTGCCGACGCGAAGCCCGGCTTCAGGCCTGTCATCATTCGCGGCATTCCGAGCACCGCTCCTGCTTCGAACGAGTTCCAGCTTGCCTATCTTGCAAGCTTTCCGAACGGCTCGCTTGAGCCGGCGCTCGACAAGCTGAACGCCGGCCCGATGTTTCCGAGCGATCCACTGATCCCGGACTCGAATCCGACCATTTCCGCCGCACCGGGCGAAGTTGTGGTGAGCATCCACCGGCCGCTCGGTCTGTCGCCTGACCAGATTCCTGCCGAGAGCATCTTTGCGCCGGTCGATTTCGGTCCTGGATCGGTTGTGCGCCTTCGGGCGACTTTCATTGCTCCTGTCGGACCCTATGCCACGACCGGGGGCTTTGCGATCGGTGTGGGAGCCAGGATAGGCGGCAAAGACGACCTTCCCCTCGAACCTAGGGTTTTCGTGACCGTCAATGCACGGCCGAACCAGCTAGTGAGGTTCCAGGTTCCATTCGGGTCAGTCGAGCCAACGAACACGGTCCTGCCGCAGGCGGTAAAGGACGCGATCTATTCCACGACGGACCCACAACCCTTCACGATCGAGCTCACGATCGATCGGAAACTGGGCACGGGAACAGCGAAGCTCATGGTCATAGACCAGGTCTTTTCCCTGTCCTTCACCCTTAAGGACTTCCTCGCAGATAGTGGGCCGACGATCACGGCCGTGGGCCCAGGAATTGCCGTGAACGCGAACGCCCCCGGCCAGACGGCGTCCGTCCATGTGCGGGACTTCCGAATCTACACGAACGTCGCCGAATAGCCGCCGTTCTCGGTCCGCGCCGGCGGAATAAATCGCACTGATGCAAGTCAGTTCGCCGCCGGACGACTGTGCTATCCACGCTCGAGAGGCCCGCCGGTCCTGCACATTCCGAAACGGGCCTCACCTTCCGCAGCTCGCACGTTCACCTGGATCAGGTTTCGGAACCGCGGCGCGTGAGACGAGTTGAGCGCGCCGCGAGCAAAACCCATCCCCCAAGTTTTCTCGCCCACACGGCCGGCAGGAGGGTGGCACCCCGATACCGGCCAAGCTGAAGGCGGCTCGAC
>JBJMUK010000029.1:0-2854 GCA_045811225.1 Sphingomicrobium sp.
TGAGATCCTGATCGATTGGTGCAAGGGAGCTCCCGAGCGGAATGTGCGGCTGTACCTGCTGGGATCGGCATTTGGCGCTCTCCTCCACCAGCGCGGATCATTGCCGCTTCATGCCAATGCCGTCGAGATCAATGGTCATGCCGTGGCGTTCATGGGCGCGTCAGGAGCCGGCAAATCGACCTTGGCAGCATGGTTCCACGATCATGGCCACAAGGTCATTGCCGATGATATCTGCCTCGTCGGGTTTGACGATCAGAACACTCCGCATGTTGCGCCGGGCCTGCCGCGCCTGCGGCTGTGGAAAGAAGCACTGGAAGTCATGGGCCGGAGTACCAGTGGCCTCAAACGATCATACGTCAGCGACAAGTTCGATAAGTTCGATGTGCCGATCGCTGCCCATACGGCACAATCGTCAGATACCGTGCTCGATGCTGTCTACGTACTGGATAGGGCGGATGCATTCTCAGTTACCAGGCTTAGCGCGCTGGAAGCTGCCGAGGCTGTATTCGCAAACACCTATCGGGGCGCTTACCTCGACCAAGTCGATGGCCACCAAGCTCATTGGGCAGCGGCGACCGAGTTAGTCCGCAGCGTACCTATCTTCAGGCTGTCGCGCATCTGGAGCACAGACGTGATTCACGAGCAGTGCGAACGCATTCGGGACGCCGTAAGCGGAGACTAGTCTCAGTTGGTACCGGCGACCTTTCGCATGAAATGGCCGGCTGAAAGTCCGCGAAGAAGTCCGATCCGGTAGCGGCGATAGACCTTCTGGCGCTCCCACCCATTGGTTGGCCATGATCGCAGCGTTTCTTGAAACCATTCCTGATCGAGAGCATCGCGGGCGTTCTCACACCGGAAAATCGCATCGATTTCCCGTTCGAGATCATGGCGCGCGTCGCCGAGTGCCTCGTACCAGTCCGCCGACTGGCAGCCGCGCTTGCGCCAGTTCGCAACTTCAGCTGGCAGC
Source organism: Sphingomicrobium sp. (assembly GCA_045811225.1). Classification (GTDB taxonomy): domain Bacteria; phylum Pseudomonadota; class Alphaproteobacteria; order Sphingomonadales; family Sphingomonadaceae; genus Sphingomicrobium. The sequence continues at coordinate 968 of JBJMUK010000029.1, forward strand.
CGGTCCGCAAACGTGCGCCGGGCCAGCGACCGAGGAACACCATCGCGAACAAATTCGGCGGTGGGCACAGCAAGGCAATATTCCACGATCCTACGATCGGTGGTTGGATCGCGGATACTCAATCCCCATTCGGCTAGCACGCCCTTGTAAGCGTTGCCGCCGCCGTCGCCGTATCTCAGTGCTCTCAAACGAGCGGCGAACGGGTCCACTGTGGGCAGTTCCGTATCTCGGCTCATTCTTGCGAGCGAACTTTGGCGAACGGCCGAATAGCTGGCCAATCCCGCACTCCTTCCGGAGATCCGTCGAGCTAACTGCCACAAAGCCTGCGGGGCGAATGGCGCGACCATTTGCCCGCCGAGCGATGACAAAGGGACGCCATTGCGCGCGAGATCCCGCGCATGGGCAATCGCTTCCTTTAGCCGCCCTCGGGACATCAGGTAGGGCAGCCATTCCAAGCCCGCGTAGCTGACCGTGATGTTGCCGAGCCCTCCTTTGAAAAGGGTCTTGGCTCCGCGCTCTTTGGCGGCACGATTGATGGCCTGTCCCCAGCTCGCGTTGGTGAGGTTGGCCATAGGCTGCTGCTGATAAAGGAAATTGTGGTCGAGCCATTTAAGCGGCGATTCCCCCCTTCCTTCGACGAGGATATGTTCAACGTTCGCGTAGAGACCAGCCGTTTCAGCCGCGAGAGCAGCCTCGTTGGCAATCGACCCCGGCGGCGTCGGTCCATCGAACCCCGGCCGCGGTACGGCCGTGAAGGCAATGACCTTGCCAGCCTCATGCTGACGAGCGACTGTCGCAGTGACTGCCGAACTGTCCAGCCCAGCACTAAGCTGAGTTGCCACCACCTGGCCGCTTCCTCGTAGCTGCGCTTTGACGACCTCGTCGAACAGTGCACGCAAACCTTCAACATGGTCTTGGGGCTGTTTTGAGGACAAGCGCGGCCCGGTGGGGTTCCAGTAACTGGCCTGTCGGACGTTCGATCGGGTGACCCGAACTACGTGCCCCGGTTCGACACGCTCGATCTGGCGGAAGTAACTCTTGCCATCTGCGAGCGGCGCGAGAGCAAGGCTGTGGATCATGAAATCCACGTCTAGGTCGTAGGGAACCTCCTCCAGCGCGTGGAGGCCGCTTGGCATCGAAGCGAACGCGAAAAACCCATTGCCGCGATGGAAATGCAAAGGCCGCATGCCAAGGAAATCCCTCGCAAGCAGCAGTTCCTGCTGAGCCTCGTTCCAAAAGGCGAACGCAAATTCGCCGACGAGATGATCGACGGCAGCCTCGCCCCATTTCAGCAAGGCTTCGAACAGAAGTGCCGCGTCGGGAAGAGTGTGTTCGTCCCGCGAGCGGAGCCCAAGATCGGCGATGAGGTCGCGTCGATTGTCCAGCCGCACATCACCGACGAGCCTGAATCCGGCCCTGGATTGGGGCCCGTGATCATATTTGTCTTCAGGGAGGCAGGCGAAGAGATTACGCCCTAGGGCAATGGCCGCATCATCGATCTGGGCGCGGTGCCGGCCGTAAACCGTTTGTCCTTCCAGGATACGGCGGCAATGTTGACGAACGGGTCGGCCATCGAAGGACCAGAAACCGGCGAGGGCTGTCAGGACGTTTCTCTATGACTTTGCAGGATGTTCGGCTTGAAGCGCCGACGACAGTGAATTCTCGGCAACCGATACGAAGTCAGGAGTTATTCTTGATCCCCTGTGGGTCCGCGTCATCGTCAATCGTGTTCACAGCGGACTCGGCAGCCCCGGCCTTAAGCGTCTTAAGTTCTGGCTTGCGCCACACTTTCTTGGCCACTGGTCACCTCCTTCAAGCTCGATTGAGTGCAACCTACAACAAGGGGCCGCCCGATGACCAGACTCAATGGCACGACACGAAAATGCA
>JBJMUK010000030.1:0-3798 GCA_045811225.1 Sphingomicrobium sp.
ACATCGCCAAAGTGATTGCCGATGGAGCGACCCCGGCCAAGGCAACGCCGCTCCCGCCGCAGCTCAGTGCAAAGCTCGATGCCGCGGTTCGATCTGCGCTGCCGCAAACGGCGGCTCCGGGAGTGATCGTCGGGGTGGTGACGCCTTCCGGAACCTGGAAGGCGGCCTACGGGAAGGCCGACCCGTCCGCCGGCACGCCGATGGCCGTCGACATGCATACGCGCATCGGCTCGGTCACGAAGACGTTCACCGCCACGGCGATCATGCAGCTGGCGGAAGCCAAGAAGCTGTCGCTCGACGACAAGATCCAGAAATACGTGCCCGGCATTCCCAACGGCGACCGGATCACGCTTCGCCAGCTCGCCAATATGACCAGCGGTCTGGCAAGCTACACCCAAAGCTCGAAATTCACGGACGTCCTGTTCTCCAAGCCGCAAACGATTTGGACGCCCAAGCAGCTGGTCGCCATCGGAGTGGCCGAATCGCCGCTCTACGAGCCCGGAACGTCGTTCAACTATTCGAACACCAACACGGTCCTGCTCGGGATGGTCATCGAGAAGGTCACGAAAAAGCCCGTCGGTCAGGTGCTCAAGGAACAAATTTTCGATCCGCTGAAGCTCAACAACACGTCCTGGCCCGGCGATTCGACGGATATGCCGACGCCATTTGCTCAGGGCTTCACCCTCCAGGGCGACTTCGCCAAGCCAGACGCGCCGAGCAACGCAACGCATTGGAACCCGTCCTGGGGGTGGACAGCCGGTGAAATGATCTCCGCCCTCGACGATCTGCTCGTTTACGCGCGAGCTCTGGGGACGGGTCGCGGCCTCCTTGGGGCGGCCGCGCAAACGGAGCGGCTGACATTTCCCGCCGCGGGCGGTTACGGCATCGGGGTCGGTTGCTCCGAGGGCTGGTTCGGCCATACGGGCGAGCTGCCGGGATACAACACGACCGTATACTACCAGACGGCGGCCGACATCGCCGTCGTGGTCCAGACCAACAGCGACATCGCGTCCGGCAATTGCGAGGAGAAGCCCACGCTCACGGACGATCCGCGCGATACGGAATGCTCGTCGCCCGCAAAGCGCGTGTTCGTCGCCGTTTCGAAGGCGCTTGATCAGCCGTTCAAAGGTCCCTGATCGCTAAACCGATCCGGGAGAAGGTGCGGCACTCTCAGACGAACTGACTCGGCTGCCGTCGCAGTGGCAGGCGGAGCTTCGCGCCCTCGCTGTCCTTGCGCCAAGCTTCGCATTCTCCAGTCCCGGATTGTGGGAGGCGTGCACGCGCTGCACCGCCTCCCCGTCAATCACTCGCCGTCGGCGGGCTTAAGGTTGGTCGCCTTCATCTTGCCCCGCTGGTCCTGCTCGACATCGTAGGATACCCGCTGGTTTTCACGGAGCGAGGTCATTCCGGAGCGCTCGACATCGGAGATGTGGACAAACGCGTCGGCTCCGCCACCCTCGGGCTGGATGAAACCGAAGCCTTTTGACTCGTTGAAAAACTTGACTGTGCCTGTGGGCATTTCGACAATTCCTTCTCTTGGTTGTCCCAGCCGCGTTACCCGCGCGTTCGCGAGGCCGCAATGACGATAAGGCCGACCGCGGCGAGGATCGCACCGCGAGTGACCCACGGCCGCTGGTCGATCATGAAGCTCGAGGCAGGCCAACGTATGAGTCCGGCTCCCTGGCTGATCCAGAGCAATCCAATCAACACTCCGGCGACCCCGACGATCAGTGCGAATAATCTCATGATCAACCTCCCGGCATGAACGAGCAATCGGATGTCTGCTTTGGGTGGAAAGCAGACATTAGCAAGCTGACGCGAGCCACGTCGCCCGTGCTATGATGACAAGCATCCAGAGGAGGGGCCAATGACGAAAATGCTATTGCTACTTTCTGTAACCGCCTTGCTGCTGCCCGCGTGCCAGGCAAGGGAGAAGCCTGCAAACGACGGCGCCGAAGTGAATAGTGCCGCCGCGGTCGACACTGCCGGGGATGAGCAGGCAATCCGCGCGCATGTCGATCATTGGCTACAGCTTGTAAAAGCCAAGGATGCCTCAGGCATTGCGGAAATCTACGCTGAGGACGGCGCGGTGATGCCACCCAACGCGCCGATCGGCAAAGGACGCGCGGCGATCCAGCAAGCTTGGGCATCGATGATGCGTACCCCGGGCTTCGATCTGACTTTCAATCCGGAGCAGATCGTTATTTCGTCGTCTGGCGATATGGCTCTCGATCGGGGGACCTATACTCTTACGGTTGCCCCCGCGGGCACGACGCAGACCGACACCGGCAAATACGTAGTTGTCTGGCGCAAGATCGGCGGCGATTGGAAGGCAGTTGCGGACATCTTCAACAGTAATCTGCCGGCCAGCGGAGGTTAGGCTAGTGTCCGTTATGGGTCGAAAGCGGACCTAAGCCGCTGAAAATGGACCTCAACCGATTGGAAAAGAACCAGCCTGCTAATCTACATTATTGTCAGCGCGACACCCACACGAGCAGGAATGAAGAGCGGCGCATTCACCGCGCTGGGTGTGCGTAATCGGGATCTTCCACCCGATATGTTCAATGGAGGTCAGTATGCGTAAGCGTTCCTTTGGTGATGAAGCAGAGCAATGCCGCCGTCAGGCGGAACAGTTCGCCGGCCGACCGGAAGCCCCCTTCCTCCTGCGGGTAGCTCGTTCGTTCGAAGAACTGGAAACCGGACAGCGACTCCACGCCTCGGTCGCGCGGCGATGCGGCTCTTCCGCTTAGATAAGCGACCGCCGGTAGGGCTCTGCAGAGTGGAGTTCGCGGATCAGAAGAGAAGCGCGATGACTATCAGGAGGACGACCCACGAAATAACAGTGAGGCCGATCACGATCTGAAATCTGTCTCTGGTGGGTAGGTGGTGCTGCGGCATGTTTCACCGTAACGGCGTCAGCGACGGCGGTAGCACTGCGCGTCATTCTGGTTAATGGCAATCATCGAGCGCCGGGCGGGTGATCGATCGGCTGATGTCCCCAATGGGTCGAAAGCAGACGTTCAAGCCGGCGCCCACGGGAGGCAAGCTGCTCGTCGGGCCGCTGCCTCGGTTCATCCGACCCCACCTGGCCGAGTCATCAGGAGTTCACGCAAAATTGCGTCTGAGGCTCGCCAAGGCACAGGGAAAGCAACCAAGATGGATTTGAACTACCTCTTTCACCGGCAACAGGTTGAGCGGAGCAGGGCCGCCGCCGCCAACTCAGAAGCTGCGCGGAAGGCTCACGAACAACTTGCGAGAGAGTACGAAGGCCAGATCACACGCCTGGGCGAGGGGGATGTCACGTTCCCCCCTGCTAGGCAGGACTCTCACCAACCTTGGACTGCACCTGGTGCGAGGGACCCGACTCCGCGGTAACCACTCTGCAATTTGTACCCGATATCTTCGTGTCGACGGCGCATGGGGCCTCGGCAATGAAGGTGGAACTCGACGGATGTCGGATGTTCTCGTTTATGAACGCGCTTCGGCTTCCTTCGCGGCGGGCCTGGCAAAGCGCGGTCACCATATCGTCTACCGGGCAAACGAGGCGAACCACTGCCCCGGCTGCGGCCGATCCCAATGGTATATCGGTCGGGTCAGTGCAGAGTGCGGATTCTGTGGGACGGCTGTGCCACTCGCCGAAACCTCGCAATACCAGTCCGTCTCCAGGCCTCGGCCGCAGAGCGTTTCGTCCTCGGCGGACCAGCGCCGCTTCCCCAGAATGAGCGCAAAGGGACGCAAGCTGAAGCTGCTAATCGAAGGCTCGCCCATCAATTTCGCTATTCACAACATTTCCGAAGG
>JBJMUK010000031.1:0-4338 GCA_045811225.1 Sphingomicrobium sp.
CGTCCTGGACGCTCTCAGGAGAGCCGGCGTTGCGCACGTAGTTGTAGGAGCCGTCGGCATCCATGCTGAGCGTGCCGTACTGGCCCGAAGCCTGCAGCGTGTTGCCGGTGTCGTCGGAGCTTCCAGCGCCGCGAAGCTCGACCACCTTGGCCGGGGCATCCCCCACCGTGTCCGCGCCGGATGCGCCGGTTTCAGTGCCCGCGCCGCTGATTACGTTGCCGCTTGCGGGACCCATGCTGCCAGGAGCGAGGGAGTCGATGTCAGCCCGTGCAACGGGTGCCGAGTCACTGGTCGATCCAGCCTGAGAAGCGTCATCGTAGCGCATAATAAGACCCCTGTTCCGGCTCGGTCGCCATGTTGCGAACCGCAGCCAACCTTCCTCGCGAGAATGACAATGTGGGCGTAAACCGTTTTACAAGAATGGTTAACGCACCACGGCTCTCATGCCCCCGTAACGCCTTACCAAGACACTATTCGGACATCGTTGCAAGTTCAGGCATTCATCCGGACAGCTTGCGAAACGATTCGTTTGAATCAGTTGCTAAGTATACATTAGTTAACCGGACTAGATCACGTTCACCTGTTCTATGTGTTTAGAGACGTTTTCGGGCCAACTTATCAGTAACAATCCTGATAGGTTTAGACTTATAGTAATAGAGTAGTGTCGTTCTCTCGACACTTGTTCCGAACAGAGTCAGTGAAATTGCTTTCGCCGAGATCGTTTAGGCGGGGTTAACACTTTGCGTTTAACCCGTTTGTGCTCAGGGAAGATGAATCAGCAAGGTTTCAAATTCTGCGAAAATGCGCACCCGCCGCGTCCCATTTCGGGAATTCGGGGGGAGTCCTCGGGTCTTCATAAAGACGCGACTCGCGCGACTCGGGGGAGACTTCCGCCGATTCTGGTTGTCCCGGCGCAATCCTGACCCCATGGTTCGGGGTGGACGATCCGCCAAGGGGAGCAGCGCGGCCGATCCGGGGGACGTTGATGGAAGTCGAAGCGCTCGAGCTGAAGGCGCAGCCTGACGACAAGTCCGACCAAACGCGCCTGGACCTGATCGTACTCGCCATCTTCGTGCTTGGGATCGCATTCCTCTTCGGGACCAACCCAAAGATCTTCGGAGACGGTGATGTCAGCTGGCACATCGCTGCCGGGCAGTGGATGATCGAGCACCGGCAGATCCCGACAACCGATCCCTTTTCCTACACGGCGTTCGGCAAGCCCTGGATCGCCCATGAATGGCTGTCGGAAGTGGTTATGGCGGCCACCTTCGCGATCGCCGGCTTCGGCGGCATTGCGATCCTCGTCGCCCTCGCCCTCTCCGTGACGTTCCTGATCATCGGCCTGCGGCTGCGTCGCTGGATGCCGCCGGTCGAAACATGCGCGACCCTGATGGTCGTCGCGCTCGTCCTTTATCCATTCACCCTTGCCCGCCCGATGACCTTGCTGTGGCCGATGCTGGCGCTTTGGACTGAATCTCTACTTCGCGCGCGCGCGCGAGGATCGCTTCCGTCCTGGTGGCTGGTTCCGCTCATGACGCTCTGGATCAACCTGCACGCCAGCTTCGCGCTTGGGATCCTGCTTGCCGGCGCTTTCGGTCTCGAGGCGCTGATAGACTCCAAGGAGCGCGTACGAACATTCGTACACTGGGCCTTGTTCGGCATTGCGCTAGTCGGAGCGTCCCTTTTGAATCCGCACGGCCTGACCGGGCTGCTTCTGCCTTTGGGAGCCTTTGGAAGCTCGACGATCACGTTGATCCGCGAGTTTAATCCCACTGATTTTACGACGATGCCATTCTTCGAGCTGGCGATCATGCTGATGATCGGCGCCGGGCTGTGGCGCGGTGCACGCCTGCCGCTGCTTCGGCTGCTCGTCATCCTGGGGATGTTGCACCTCGCCCTGGCGCACATCCGTCATCAGGCGCTGTTCGCAATCATCGCAGCGCTTGTGGCGGCGCCAGGGATCAGTCGACGATGGATCGAGGGCAAGCCCGAGCGGAATGATCTCCTGACGGACTTGGGCGTGAAGCGGGGTCATAAATGGCTCGCGATCTGTGTGGCGACCGTTGCCCTGCTGACAGTTTCAGCAGCCCGTTTGGTCTTTCCGGTTTCCCTGCCCGAGTCCGACGTCAACCCGGTGACGGCCTTCAATCATATCCCCCCGGAACTGCGGAAGCAGCCGGTGCTGAACGAGTATAGTCTTGGCGGGCCGCTCATCCTGCGCGGCATCAAGGTGTTTATGGACGGGCGCACCGACGTCTACGGTGACGCGCACTTCCTCAATTACGTGGCAATCTCGCACGGCGACCCCAACGCATTCGCCTTGGCCGATCGGCGCTGGCATTTCTGCTGGTCAATATTCCCACCGGGCAGCATGCTCGCACTTCGTCATCTTAACCGCTCGAGGGAATGGCGCCGTATCTATGCGGACAAATATGCGGTGATTCACGTGCGCCGTGACTGCCAGCCGCAGGGATGAACCGCCGGTTCCTTCCGACGCTGGACCGGCGATCTGTAACGCTGATCCTGCTGGCCCTGTTGGGTGCAGCGCTCGCCCTGGTCTTCGCCCTTCCCCACCGCTGGACCGATTATGAGCATCGGGACTACGCCACTTACTGGCTGGCCGGGCGAATGGTGCTGGACGGTGCCGATCCGTACAGTTCCTCGGCGATCGCGGCGGCCGCGCACAAGCTGAGCGGGTCGACGCTCCAGCCCTATTTCAGTTATCCGCCGCACAGCCTGCTGCTGTTCGCGCCGCTAGGCGCATTGCCCCTCTCCGGCTCCTTCTGGGTCTACCAGGCGCTCGGGGCCGGCCTGTTCTGGGTAGCCGCCCGACCCTATCTGCCTGCCAGGTTCCCGGCCGTCGCCCTGATCAGCCCGGCCGCATTGATCAGCTTCGACTTCGGCCAGTCCGGCCTTCTCTTCGGGGCGTTGTGGATGTTCGCGTTCAGTGGTTCGGCCTTGGCCCTGGCCTGCCTCACGTTCCGGCCGCAACTCGGCGTGCTTGCCGGCGTCGAAGCGTTGCGGCGGGAGACAGTCGTCCGTGCAATCCTCGCCATGCTGGGCATTGCCGCTGTGACGACTTTGGCGTTTGGCCCCGCCGTCTGGCCGAAGTGGGCAAACGAGCTCATCGCCCATTCGAGGTTCCTGGGCACCAACGTGATCTTCTATCGGCAGATGGTAACGCCCGTCGTGGGTTATGGCCTGATTGGTTGGGCCATGTTCGCGGGCGGGGCGGCCTTCTTCCTCTGGCGCGGCTTCAATGTCTTCACGGCCGCGACCGCCGCTTTCCTCGTCTCCCCGCACGGCCTGCATTATGACATGCCGATCGTCTGCTTCGGTTGCGCAGTCGTCCTGTTCAAACATTGGGACGAGGCCAGCCTGCATCAGCGCATTGCGCTCGGCCTCGGCTATCTCAGTCCGGGGATCGTGTTCTTCGGGACGTGGCTGATTCCGCCCATCCTCCTCCTCGCACTTCGCGAACAAGTTCAACTCACCCGCAAATCGCCACCACCCACGCCGCTCGCGACTGATTGAAGCGTTCCGGCGGAACCCCGGCACCAACCCCTCATTTACCATATCGAAACCGCGCGCGTCCTAGTCGGGACAGAGACTGAAATGTGAGGGTGCCTGATGATCTACCATTTGCAGCAACGGGCGTCGGCCAAGTCTGCTGCGGTACTCACGGCGGTTGAAAATCGTCTCCATGGCATCCTGCAGTGCTGGTTGGTGCTGGTTGGCCTTGCAACCATGGCCCGGATCGCCGCCTCCCCCTTCGCTCGCAGCCAGGTCGGCCTAAGCACTGTTGCACCCTATCTGCTGCTGATCGTTGCACCGGTGGCGGCCACACTTCTCGCGTTACGCCTGTTTCGCGATGGACATCTTCAGCCGCAGCCTATGATGCGGCTTGCCCATGTGGGACGCTGGAAGTCCGTCCCGCTGCACGAGTCCATGGCTCACCCGCTCTATGGCACTGGCGGCATCATGGTGTCCCTGCTCGTGGGCATGATGATGAACGCGCCGCTGCGGGCCGTGGAATATCTGGCCTCGATGCCTGCCGTTCCGGCGTCGGCGCCTTTGTGGCTGAGCACCTTGCACTTCATGATGTCGCTCGACGTGATCCTGTTCTCCAGCCTGTACATGGTGGCCTTCGCCGCCGCGCTTCGTCGGGTACCCTTGTTCCCGCGCCTGCTGGCCGCGATCTGGGCTGCGGACATTGCGATGCAGCTCGTGATCGCCAGCACGATAACGCAGGTCCCGCACCTCCCGCCGGAGGTTGCGACGGCGCTTCACGGAATGCTGGAGGGCAATCTCAAGAAGGTGCTGATCAGCGTGGCGCTG
>JBJMUK010000032.1:0-7163 GCA_045811225.1 Sphingomicrobium sp.
CACACCAATCGGCATCTGGGCAAGCCCCTCGTTGCGCCGATTTGAGCGAAACCGTAAGCCGAAAGCGTGAAGCTGCCGCTCCTTCCGTTCGCGATCGCGATTGCACTGCTCGGCAGTTCGGCCAACGGCCAGGCAATTGACCGCAAGGTACAAGCGCGGATCGATCGGATCCTGAAGCGCACTCCGTTGATCGATGGGCACAATGACCTCGCGGATGCGCTTCGTAGTTATCATGGGGACCGCGTCGACGGTCTCGGCAGTGATAGTGACCGGCTGGATCATGCCCTGATGACCGACGTGGCCAGGCTTCGGAAAGGCCGGATCGGCGGCCAGTTCTGGTCCGTCTACATCCCCGGCGTCATTTCGGGCGATCAGGCGCTTCGCAACACCCTCGAGCAGGTGGACACCGTGCGCCGGTTCATCGCCGCGCACCCGAGTGATCTTCAATTAGCGTCCACCGCGGACGACATCGTCCGCATCCATCGGTCGGGGAAGATTGCTTCCATGCTCGGAATGGAAGGAGGACGGCAGATTGCCGGATCCATGGCGGCACTGCGCCAATTCTACGCCCTTGGCGTCCGCTACATGACCCTTACGCACAATGAGACGACCGAATGGGCCGACAGCGCGACCGACGAGCCGAGGCACGACGGCCTAAGCCCCGAGGGCGAGCGGGTCGTGGCAGAGATGAACCGGCTTGGGATGCTGGTGGACCTCAGTCACGCATCGGCGGACACCATGCGCGACGCCCTTCGCGTGTCTCGCGCACCGGTCATCTTCTCGCACTCCAACGCCTTTGCGCTGAGCCCGCACCCTCGCAACGTGCCCGACGATGTGCTCCGTGCTCTGGCCGCGAACGGTGGGGTTGCGATGGTGACTTTCTACCCGTCCTACCTATCGCCGCAGGCGACCGAATGGGCTCGCGACCAAGTTGCTGAAAAGGCACGGCTCGGCGCAGTCTATCCTTTCAGCGAAGCACAAGCGAAGGCTGCGCTCGTTACCTGGGAAAAGGCGCACCCGCGGCCGCACGTCGGCGTTTCAGCGCTTGCAGACCATATCGAGCTTATCGCTAAGGTGGCGGGCCACGATCATGTCGGCATCGGCGGCGACCTCGATGGCGTCCCTTATGCAGCGGACGGACTTGGAACCGCGTCCGGTTACCCGCTGATCTTCGCAGAATTGATTCGCCGCGGCTGGACCGATCGCGATCTTGCAAAGCTCGCTGGCGGCAACGTGCTTCGCGTGATGCGCGGCGCTGAGCAGGTCGCCCGATCGATGACAAGCCTGCCCCCCGCGCTCGACAAGTTGGAGCCTCTCGAATGAGCGAACCGCCGATGAAAGCGGCCATCATCCCAGTCACTCCGCTTCAACAAAACTGCACCTTGCTGTGGTGCACCAAGACGATGCGCGGGGCCTTCGTGGATCCGGGCGGCGATCTGCCACGGCTCAAGGAGGCGGCGCGGCAAGCCGGAGTCGCGATAGAGAAGATCCTGCTCACGCACGGCCACATCGACCATTGCGGTTCGGCTGGCATCCTGGCGCAAGAACTTGGCGTGCCCATCGAAGGGCCGCACGAGGATGATTTGTTCTGGATCGCAAAGCTTGAAGAGGACGGCCGCCGCTACGGCATTGTCGGCAAGCCATTCGCCTCCGATCGTTATTTGGTCGACGGCGACACCGTCACCGTCGGAGAATTGACGTTCAATGTCCGCCACTGCCCCGGCCACACGCCGGGTCATGTGGTCTTCCACCATCCCCAGTCGAAGCTCGCTATCGTCGGCGACGTCCTGTTTCAGGGCTCCATCGGCCGCACGGACTTCCCGCGGGGCAATCATGAAGACCTGATTCGCTCTATTACCGAGCGCCTGTGGCCGATGGGATCCGACACCGCCTTCATTCCAGGCCACGGCGCAATGTCGACCTTCGGTCACGAACGCGCAACCAACCCCTTTGTCGCTGACCGCGCCCTGCAGCCTTGAGCGGCTTGCGCTTCGCGGCCTTTTCGCTATAGGGGCGGCGGTTCGCGACGATCCGGCCGCCACCGCGGGGTAACTCCCGTCGAGTTTGGCGCAGATCGTCGCAATTTTTATTGTCGATCAAGCAGGTGCCGGAATGGCTGTTCCTAAAAGAAAAACATCGCCTTCGAAGCGCAACATGCGTCGCAGCCATCACGCGCTGGCGGTGCCGAGCTTCCAAGAGTGCACGAATTGCGGCGAGCTTAAGCGCCCGCACAATCTCTGCACAGCCTGCGGTCATTACAACGGCCGCGAGATCGTTTCGAGCGAGGCCTGAGCAGCGAGCGCGAGGGGCACCCGCTGATGGCAGCTGGCCCGCGCATCGCGATTGACGCCATGGGAGGCGATGGTGGACCGGCCGCGATGCTGGCTGGTGCCGCGCGTGCCTATCGCAAGGACAAATCGCTCCATTTCCTGATCTTCGGTGATGAGAGGCAGGTCGAGGCCGAACTCAATGGCCACGCCGCACTTCGCGGTCACGTTACGATCACCCATTCCCCCGAAGCGATCGCGTCGACGGAAAAGCCGAGCCAGGCGATCCGCCGCGCCCGCACCTCGTCGATGGGCATGGCGATCAACGCCGTGAAGGAAGGTCACGCCGACGCCGCAGTCTCCGCCGGCAACACTGGCGCATTGATGGCAATGTCGAAGCTCGCGCTCCGAACCATGCCGGGCATCGATCGTCCCGCGCTCGCGGCCTTGTTGCCGACACTTGGCGATCACGACTGCGTGATGCTTGACCTTGGCGCCAACACCGAGTGCGATGCTCAGAACCTGATTCAGTTCGCGGTCATGGGGGCAGCCTATTCGCGTTGCGTGCTGTCCATCTCCAAGCCGCGCGTGAAGCTGCTCAACATCGGTACGGAGGAACTCAAGGGCACCGACGAACTGAAAGAAGCGGCGGCATTGTTGCGCGATGCCAACTATCTACCGTTCAAGTTCGACGGCTTCACCGAGGGCGACCAGCTTTCCCGTGGCAATATCGACGTGGTCGTGACTGACGGTTTCTCGGGAAACATCGCTCTCAAGACGGCCGAAGGTACGGCCCGCTTCGTTACCGACCTCCTCCGCCGCGCCTTCAAGAGCTCGCTGCGCTCGAAGGCTGGGTTCGCATTGTCGAAGCCGGCGCTCAACCTGCTGAAGGTTCACCTGGACCCCAACAATCACAATGGCGCGGTCTTCCTTGGCCTTAATGGGCTGATTGTGAAAAGCCATGGCGGCGCCAATGCCAAGGGCGTGGCCAACGCAGTGGCCGTCGCTTCCTCGATGGTTCGCAACGACATCACGCGCCGAATCGGCGAGGATCTCGATAATTTCCGTGCTCACGCCTTTGCAGTCGAGGAGGCCCAGTGAGCCGCAAGTCGGTGATACTCGGTACGGGCTCTGCGCTTCCCGCCCGCCGGGTCGACAATGCTGAACTCGCCCGGACCGTGGACACGTCCGACGAGTGGATCGTCGAACGCACGGGCATCCGCAGCCGCTATGTCGCTGGCGACGGCGAGACGACCGCGAGCCTGGCGATCGAAGCGTCGCGGCGGGCGTTGGAACTGGCCGGAATCCACGCCAGCCAGATCGACCTGATCGTGCTTGCCACGGCAACGCCGGACCAGACCTTCCCATCTTCCGCGACCAAGGTGCAGGCGGCCCTTGGCATTCCCGACTGCATCGCGTTCGACGTGCATGCCGTGTGCACCGGTTTTCTCTACGCGCTCAGCGTTGCGGACTCGATGATCCGGTCCGGCAATGTGAACACTGCCCTTGTGATCGGCGCGGAGACGTTCAGCCGGATCCTGGACTGGGAAGATCGTGCGACCTGTGTGTTGTTCGGTGACGGTGCCGGTGCCCTCGTCCTGCGTGGGGAGGATGGTGATCGGGGGATCCTCGCCACCAAGCTGCACGCGGACGGAAGGCACAACGACCTGCTGTTCGTCGACGGAGGCCCTTCCACCACCGGTACGGTCGGCAAGCTGCGGATGAAGGGGCGGGAGGTGTTCCGCCACGCGGTCGTCAACCTAGCCGACGTGATGGGCGAAGTGCTCGGCGCAGCCGGGCTGGCGACTGCCGACATCGACTGGTTGGTTCCGCACCAGGCAAACGCGCGAATCTTGGATGCAACTGCACGCAAACTCGGCCTTTCACCCGACAAGGTGGTCGTCACGGTCGATCGCCATGCCAACACATCCGCAGCGTCCGTACCCCTTGCGCTGGACACAGCAGTCCGCGACGGCCGCATTCAGCGCGGACAACTGATTGTGCTTGAAGCGATGGGCGGAGGATTTACATGGGGCGCGGCAGCGCTCAGGTATTGATAAATTTGGGCAATCCGGCAAACTGTCGAATTGCCGACGGAGCGAAATTCCGTTACGTATGCGTAATAGCGGCGAGGGCAACGCCGTGCTCAGGGGGCGGAGAAATATGATGGCGGATCTTGGCATTGCGCGGGCATTGGACGATGCCGACACTAGCGGAACGCTGACGCGGGCCGATCTTTCGGACGTCGTGCATCGCAAGCTGGGAGTGTCGCGGGCCGAGTCGGCAAGCCTGGTCGAACGCGTGCTTTTCCACATGTGCCACGCGCTTTCTGAAGGTCAGAACGTCAAGATTTCCGGATTCGGCAGCTTTATCTTGCGCGACAAAGGGCAGCGCGTCGGCCGCAACCCGAAGACCGGCGTCGAAGTGCCGATCGCCCCGCGACGGGTGATGACCTTCCGCGCCAGCCAGATCATGCGCGACCGGATCTGCAAGTAAGGTTCGCGCCGTGGCGGGCGAGAAATCGGCGGACGCCTTCAGAACCATCGGCGAGCTCTCGCAGGAACTCGGCGTTGCGCAGCATATCCTGCGGTATTGGGAGACCCGGTTCCCGCAGCTGAAACCCCTGCAGCGCGCGGGCAATCGGCGCTACTATCGGCCCGCGGACGTTCAACTCGTCCGCCGCATTCACCGGCTTCTCAACGAAGAGGGGTACACCGTCCGCGGTGTGCAGCAGCTTCTGCGATCGCCAGCGACTGAGCCTTCGGCGTCTCCTCCTCCGTCAATGCCTGAGCCGGAACGGGCCGTCGGGGCAGCGCCGACATCACTCGACTTGGGACGGCTCGTCGAATTGCGTGACCGGCTGGCCGCCGCGCTCGACGCCTGACCTGTTCTCAGCGACGCGCGCGATCGCCTGATCCAGCGTTATCCGGCGAACGGGGACGGTTGGTGGGAACGCGCTGAGCAAGCGCGACGGCATCGCAGCCGACAGAATGACGAACGTGCCTCTGTCACCTGCGCGGCGAATCAGTCGCCCGAAGGCCTGCGCCAGGCGCGCCCGAATGGCCCGGTCATCGTAAGTGGTCCCACCGCCCGCCATCCGACGCGCGGCGTGGAGGACCGTGGGCCGCGGCCACGGAACCCGTTCCAGAATCACAAGGCGCAGCGAGTCGCCGGGAACGTCAACGCCGTCACGCAGCGCGTCCGTTCCGAGTAGTGAGGTCTTGGGGTCGTCGCGGAAGATGTCGACCAAGGTCCCTGCATCCATAGGATCAACGTGCTGGGCAAGCAGGGGCAGACCGGCGCGCGCAAGCCGGTCGGCGATCCGGGCGTGCACCGCCTTCAGTCGCTGGATCGCGGTGAACAACCCCAATGCTCCACCGCCCGACGCCTCGATCAACCGCGCATAAGCGCCGGCCAAGGCGGACGTGTCCCCATTCTTGATGTCCGTGACGATCAGCACTTCCGCCGCCCTGGCGTAGTCGAACGGGCTCTGTGCTTCGAAATGAGCAGGTGGCACCGGCAGGTGCGCGGCGCCCGTGCGCGCCTCGGCACCGGCCCATCCCTCGCCGCCGGTCAGCGTTGCCGATGTAACCAGGACGCCATCGGCGGTGGACATGACCGCTGATGCCAACGGTCGCGTCGGGTCCAGCCAGCGGCGATGGATCGCCACGTCATATTCGCGCCCGTCCACCCGCTCGATCGCAAGCCAGTCAACGAAATCCGGATCTGCCGATCCGCCGATCCGGGCAAGCAGCCCAATCCACGCCGACAATGTCTCGCGCCGCCAACTCAGTCCTCGGATCGCGCCTTCAACCCGGGCGCGCGCTTGGGAATCAAGCCAGTCCGGAGCATCCGCGATCACCGCGTCGAGCCGTCGTTCAAGTGCGGCGAGCGGCCTCTGCAATGCCTCCAGCGCTTCGACGGTCTTTGCTGCTTGGGACACGAGGGGACCGTCGGGTTCGGCCAACTCCGTCTCAAGGCCATAACCCGCTTCCTGCGCCTTGGCGCGGGCGTAGACCATGCTTCGGACCTCGGCCAGCAGGGCTTCCGAAGCGCCGAACGGCGATCCCTCGGCGAGGCGAGTCACCCATCCTTCCGTCGGCAGTGCCCGTGCTGCCTCGACCGCCGCGTCCAGGGCGTGCGCGCCCTCTTCGTCATAGGACGCGACGTCCATCAGCCTCGCTGCGAGCCCGCGCCGCCGCCCCCGCGAGCGCCCCTCGGGGCCGACGATCCAGCGTCGCATCTCGATTGCATCCTGCCCCCCGAACGTCACCGCGAAGGTGGAGTCCGCCGCATCGAACAGATGATGACCCTCGTCGAACACGATCCTCGTCGGCGCATCTTCCCGGGCCCGGGCAGCGTTGATCATCACCAAGGCATGATTGGCGATCACCAGGTCGGCCTGGCGTCCCGCGCGCTCGGCCCGCTCGATGAAGCAACGACGATAGTGCGGGCAACCGGCATAGACGCACTCGCCACGCCGGTCAGTCAGCGCGGTCGCGCCCGCCCGCCGGAACAATGTCGGAAGCCAGCCAGGCAGGTCGCCGCCAACCATGTCCCCGTCCTTGCTGTACGCGGCCCACCGGCCAACCAGCTGCGCAAGCACTGCGGCCCGTCCGGCGAACGCGCCCTGCAGCGCGTCTTCAAGGTTGAGCAGGCACAGGTAATTTTCGCGTCCTTTGCGAACAACGATCCGTCGCGCGCGCTCTTCGGGGTTGGCGAACAGGCGGGGCCCCTCCGCGTCCAACTGCCGTTGCAACGCCTTGGTGAAGGTGGAAATCCAGACGGTCCCGCCTGCCGCTTCCGCCCACAAGGAGGAGGGGGCGATATAGGCCAACGTCTTGCCGATGCCGGTGCCGGCCTCCGCCAGCAGAACGTTTGGCGCACCTTCCTTCG
>JBJMUK010000033.1:0-2863 GCA_045811225.1 Sphingomicrobium sp.
AAGCGCGGTCGGGCCCTTCAGAAGGTCCCCGATCGGCTGGTAGCGCGAGCCATCGAGCGCGATGAGTGCAAGCCGGTTCTTCGCAACTTTGAACTGGGCGCCAGCGTCGCGCATCTTCAGCCTCAGATCCGTGGATTGGGCCACGGTGAGTCCGAGATTGCGGGTGACAACCACCACGCTCGTCTCGGTGAAGACGCTCTTCAGCTCGGCAACCAGATCGGCTTTTTGCGAACGATCCATGCCAACTCCAGTGTTTCGGCCGAATTGATTCTTCGACCGAGGTTCAAACAACCTCGCCGCAGCCGAAAGCTGCGTCGAGGCACGATTGTCCGTGGGGATGGATCGGTGGCGCCGCACAAAAGCAACGCACGACGGCAGGCATTCGCCTGCCGGATGATTCCTACCCCGTCTAGGCTGCAGATTAAGAGGGAAGCCCTCAGCAACTGTCTCGGACGGCTGCGCCGGCAAGCCGGACGCGAGGCGCGCCTATAGCGGAAACCGCCACAAGATCAACCGCCTCGCGTTCCGGACGTTAGATCCGGTGCGCTGCAAGCCAGGCGCCGACTTCCGCCTTCAGGCGAGGCGCGCGGGCGGAATTGAAGCGAATGCGGTCGATCGCCTGGTTCAACGGAGTGCGTTCTGTCTCGGCCAGATTGGCCTTCGCATACGCCTCTAGGGTCGGGATGATCGTCGCATCGTCACTGCCGCTCACGATGCGCTGCATGAACCGCGACCGGCCGGAGATGTCGACCAGCTGGTTCACCTGCGGCAGGTGCGAGAGCACGAAGCGCATCGCGAGTTCGGGGTGCAGTGCCGCCACGGACGTGATGATGCCCGCGCTAACCGTCTTGCCTGGCTCATCCGTCAAAGCGAGATCGAGTGCGCGGCGCGCAAGTGCCTCGTTCTTGGTGCGGCCAAGCAGCTGGTAAAGGGTCGTACGCTCGACCGAGCCAGTTGCCGCCTTTGCCTTCGCGTGAATGGCGTTCCAGGTTGCCTCATCGGCGTTGCGGGCCGACACGCCGAGCCAGGTGCCCTTGAGGGATCCGGGGATCGCGGCGGAGTCAGCCTGCCACGCCGCGAACAGGCGCGCGGATTCTTGCATAACGCTCGGGTCCTTGAACTTGCCCAGCGTGCTGATGAGGGTCGGGCGGAGCAGCGCATCCGTCGGAGCTTCGCCAGCGCGGGGCGCGAATCCGAGCTGCTGCAAGCGGCGGCCGTATATCGAACTCACCCGTGCCGCGATGGCCGCTTGCGAAGCCGTCTCACCGTCCAGATTGTCGTAGTATGCGCTCCACTGGCGGACCGCCTGCTGGACGATCTTTGCGTTGCCGTTCGCAGGCACAGCACTGAGGAAGTCCAGGCCGATGGCCATCGGCTGGTAAGCGGCATCCGACAGAGCGACCTGATCTGTCAGGACGCCATATTGATCCACCGGTCCAAGCGACGGGAACGCGCTCGTCAGGGCGCGTGCCTGCTGGGGCTGATAGAGTGTGCGGAAATATCCCGTCTGGCCGGGATTCACGAGCAGAGTACCGCAGCCCGGCGCTTCCATCCGGCTGACTCGCCCACTGGTAATCACCTGAGCCGCTTCGCCGCCAGCCGTGGCGCGGACGGGAACGTGCCAGGTAAGCGGCGATGCTGCGACCTTCTCCCGTTCATCTATCGAGAATTGGGTCTGGGTCAGTGCAACGACGGTTTTGCCATTGGCGCACTGGGCAGGACCGACCTGGATCAACGGAATGCCAGGTTGGTTGGTGAAGTCGCGAGCGATGGAGCTGAGGCCCTTGGCCCCGACGCCTTCGACGGCTGCCCACAGGTCGTCCGTGCGGGTGTTCTGATACTTGTGCTTCTGCATGTAGGCGCGAATGCCGGAGCGCCAGACATCCGAACCTGCGAAGCCTTCAAGCATCGCGATCACGGACTGGCCCTTCTCGTAAGTGATGGAATCGAAGGCCTGGTTCGCCTGCTCAACGGTCCGAACGTCCTGAACGATCGAGTGCGTGGACTTGAACGAGTCGAGACCCATTGCCTCCTCACGGCCACCAACCTGATCGATGTCGGCGCCCCAATCGGGATGGAAGTGCTGCGTCGTGCGGCTCGCCATCCAGCTTGCGAAACCTTCATTCAACCACAGGTCGCCCCACCAGCCCATGGTGACCAGATCGCCGAACCATTGGTGTGCCATCTCATGGGCTTCTACGCCGAAGATCGCCTGGCGCTCGGCCTCCGTGGTGATCGCAGGATCGTTCAGCAGGATCCGCTCGAAGGTGAAGATCGCTCCCCAATTCTCCATGGCTCCGAAGAACTGCGACTGGCCCGGGCCGGCGACGTTATCCAACTTCGGCAAGGGATAAGAGACGCCGAAATAATCGTCGTAGTAAGGCAGGATTTGGGCTTCGGCATCCAACGCGAACTGCGCCTTCGACGCGTTGCCGCGCGACATGACGATCCCAACCTCGCGGTTGCCGACCTTCTTCGAGATGCGCTCGAAGTCGCCAGTGCCGAAGAACAGCAGGTAAGACGACATGGTTGGCGTGGTGCGGAAGGTTACTTCCTTCAGGCCGCCCGCAATGTTGCGGCTGGACAGAGCGGGCATGTTGCTGACCGCCATTTGGCCGGCCGGGACGCGTGCCTTGAGGTCGAAAGTCGCTTTGTAGTCAGGCTCGTCCCAGCTCGGAACGAAGCGGCGTGCATCGGCTGCTTCGAACTGGGTGAAGAGTGCCCGGGCGTCCTTGCCTTCGACATTCTTGTAATCGAGGGCGAAAATGCCGTTCGCCTGCGTGTTGATCTTACCAGAATAAGCGATGTTCAGACGATAGGTACCCGGAGCAATCGTCCGTCCGAAGTCGAAGGTCGCAGTTTG
>JBJMUK010000034.1:0-2726 GCA_045811225.1 Sphingomicrobium sp.
TTTGATTGGCGCCGAATCGGGATTATGCCCATACTGAAGGCGTTCTACGCGCCTCGTCCTCTGTAGCTCTGCCCAGGAGAAGCCGATGCCTTTCGCCGCCGCGCTTCGCCAATCGCTGCACGATCGCCAGAGCAAATTACCTGCCGAGTTCAGGCGTGGGGACAGCCTGGAGGACGTGCTAAACAGGCACCTTCGGACTGTCGAGCGGACGGGCGGGGTCGATGTGGTCACGTGCATCCTCCTGCTCAGTCCCGATGGCAAACGGCTGTCGGTCGGTGCCGCTCCGACTCTTCCCGCGTCCTACTGCCGTGTCGGTGACAGCTTCGAGGTTGGCCTCTCCCATGGATCTTGCGCAGCAGCGGCTTACTTCGGTCGCCCCATCTATTCGGCGGATATCGAGACAGACCCGATATGGGCAGACTTCGGCGAGGTCGCTCTCCGACACGGCTACAGGTCATGCTGGTCGACGCCGATCCGAAACTCGGAGCGAGCGATCATCGGTACCTTCGCGGCCCTCCATCGAACGACAGGCATGCCAACGCGCGACGAGATCGAAGCCATCGATCTGATCGCGAGCCACGTCGCCGAGGCTATCATGTGGTCGCGCAGTTCGCAGGTCGCTGCGCGATCCGCTTCATCGGGGCCGTCGCTGCTCAAGCTCGTCTCAAGCCAAGAAAGTCTGGGTCAGGCTGCGCGGCTGATCGCGCTTGCACAAAAGCTCCGCTCGAAGGCGGCGGACCTCGATCGCTACGCTGACAGCTCGCAGTCGGAAGTCGGTGCGCAGAATCTTAGAAAGGCAGCCGAACTCAGCCGAAAGCTCGCCGCCAATGTCTTGTTGCAGGTCGAGCTTGCGAGATCCGGGAAACGGCGCCGATGAGTGCGTCTCCTGAAGAAGAACCATCGGAACCGGAATATTCGGAGGCGTCGGTGTCCGCAGTCCAGGCTGTCGCGGAACAGTTGGTGGCCCTGGTCGAGGAGTTCGAAGCACAACTCAGCGAAGGGCGGGTCCCGCCTGCGTTCGAGGAGCGGCTTTCGCGGCTTCGCGAAAGCGCCGAAGGGCTAATCTGACCCTGCCGGGCAAGGATCGAATCTCCACAAAAAAGCGATCAGTGTAATTCAGCTTGCGACCGAAAGTGATCAAACCGGCCGCTCGCCATAGATGTTGCCGGCCTCCTTGTAGCGGCAGACAAGAAATTCTTCGCGCTTTCCGGTCGCCGTCGCACAACCCACCTGGCGCGTTTTGCGCCAGATCAGCTGAGTATAATGCCCCACGCTCTCAACGTCGCCAGAGCGGCTATTGTTGGGGAACACGCCGTCGCGGAAATCGCGTTTCTCGGACGTCCACAGGCGCACCATTGTCTCTGGGGAAAAGACTCGCGGCGTGCCGGCCCACAGATTCTCGCCTTGTGGTTCCTGCCCGGGCTCGTCGCGCGAGTGCTCGAAGCGGCCGGACGCCGCGAGTTTGTTGGCCCAGCGCTGTGCGTCGTCCGCCAGTGTCTTGCTCCACTTCAACGACGGAACGCCGATGCTTGCCCGAGCGCGGTTGTGGGCAGCCAACAGCCGATCGTTGAAATCCGCTCGGCGCGATGTCGCGCTGACAACCATCGGGCTGAACAGCAGCAGCGCGACCGACAGGAAGGTTTGATGTGTGAGCTGCACCGAGCACCGCTTTCGGGAGTGCTGCCTACTGTTCGCCTTCTACGGGCGGGTATCAGGAGTTACGCGGAAATAGGGCAGGAAACTGCCCCAAGTTCTTGCCCTTTAGTAGAGTCGCCGCGAAGCGATGCCGCGTTCTGCAAGCCTGACCAGCAGGCTGTCCTGGCCGGCGAGATGACCGGCACCCACGGCCACGAAGACGGTGCCGGGTGTCTGCATGCGAGCCCTCACCCAGTCCGCCCAGCGGTCATTCCGGTCGGTGAACATCATGCGATAAGTGTCCGGGGACGCGGCCTTGAGTTGGCTGAGCATCTTCACGAACACGCGCTGGTCGCCATTCTTCCAGGCAGCCTGCATGTCGACCATCGCCTTGGAGAGGCGCTGCATTGGGCTGGCGGCCACGGCAGACGTAGCGTGCGCTGAAGGGGCTGGAGCTGCCATTGTCACGGGCATCCGATTGAACATGTCGATTTGGAACTGGAGCGTCTCCAATCCCTGCACCGACTTGCCTTCCGCTTCGGCTGCGTGGCGCAGGACCATGTCTGCGCCATTGTCGACCTGCATACCTTGGGCACGGCCGGCTTTGATCGCCATGCGCGTTGTTGCGAGGAATGAGGTGGAGGGCGTGAGGGTCGACCGTGAGCCGCCCGTTGTCGCAATCGGCTGGTTCGGACTCTCAGGGATGACCGTTTCCAGAACAAGCTCGCCGGATTGCTCGAAAGCGTTGCGAACCTTGTCGCCGAACCATCTCGTCTGGCCGTCGAGTGCGTGGAATGTACCGAAGATATAGACGGTGGTGTCGGCATCACCGACCATGAACATCGCCGGTCCTGCAGGTGCAGGCTGCGTCGGCGATTCAGTGGGCGCGATAGTCGGTGACGCGGCGGCCAGCACCGCAGCGACGATCAAGTTCACCATTCGTCACGCTCGCAGGCGCGTGGTGCTGGGTTGTGCAATGGTCGGATGCTGATCCTCCGCTCGGACGTAGAGCATTGTCTAGGCGGGCGACGCAGGGCCATCGGGAGTTCTTCGGAGGCTCAGCGTTCGTGAATGACAGCTTGTACGCCGAG
>JBJMUK010000035.1:0-19554 GCA_045811225.1 Sphingomicrobium sp.
TCGAAACCGACGTGAAGGTCGTGTTCAGCTTGGTGCCGATGCCCTTCATGGCAGTGATCGCGGCAACGGCGATGAGAGCGGCAATCAGGCCATACTCAATCGCGGTCGCGCCGCGGCTGTCATTCATCAGCTTCACAAAACGCTTGATCATCTCTGGTCTCCTTAAGGTCCACTACTGGGAACACATTCCCCACCTGCGCAGTCCCTCGCTCAGGTTGGGCATGGACTAGCCGCCAAGGAGTTGAGAAAGGTTTAAAGCGCTAAGTTTACAGGCATTAACGGAATCGGCCCTCAAGAGGGTGCCAACGGGTCAACCTCCGAATAATTCATCGAGCAGCTGTCCCAGCTCCCGCAACGGCTTGCTCGATTCGCTCCAATCTTCCGGAAGCGGGCTTTGCTTCCTGGCGGGAGCCTGGGGCTGCGGAACCTTGAATTCGGCCGGTAGAGCCGGGGCCCGGCTTCCATCGATGGAAAGGGCGGGTGTCATGAAGTCGTGCCATACCGAAGCAGGAACTGTTCCCCCGGTCACTTTCCCCAGAGACGTATTGTCATCGCGCCCGACCCAGACACCAACCACCAGATTGCCGGCGAAGCCAATGAACAAGGCGTCGCGATTCTCCTGGGTGGTTCCCGTCTTCCCAAATGTCGGTGCACGCACCGCTGCGCGCCGGCCGGTGCCCTTGTTGGCGGCCTGCCACAGAAGGTCGAGCATCGGCGCCCAATCGCGCCGCCGGTCGAGGCTGCCGCCGCCCTTGAACAAGCTTGCAAGGCCTTGCTCCTCTTTGAGCTGATCAAGGGTCAGCCCCCGCGCCCGTACCGGATAGCGACCGCTTGCAACGGCCGCATAAGCGGAAGTCAGCTCCAGCAGGCTCACGCCGGCTGTGCCAAGTGCTAGGCTCGGATTATTCGGCAGCGGGGTCGAAATGCCCAGGTCGCGTGCTGCGCGGATGACGTTCCCTCGTCCCACCGCCTCCGAAAGGCGCACTGTTGCCGCATTGCTCGACCGCGCGAAGGCCTCCCGCAGCGTGATGGAACCGCGATAGACCCCATCGCTGTTTGTCGGGGTCCAGCCGTCGATCGTAATCGGCTTGTCATCGATCTTGCTGTCGGGCGTCCATCCGGATCGCAGGGCGGCGAGGTAGACGAACAATTTGAAGGCCGAACCCGGCTGCCGCCGCGCTTGGGTAGCCCGATTGAACGGGCTCTCGGAGTAATTCTTACCGCCCACCATCGCCACGACCCGGCCATCCGGCCGCATAGCGACGAGCGCGACTTGCGACTTTCCGAGCCCCGCGCGCCCGACTGCCCGGACCGCCAGCCGCTGCAGATCATAATCGAGCGTCGTCTTGACCTTCACCTCGCCGAAGTCGGCTTCGAAGGCATCACGCGCTTCCGGCAACACCCAGTCGGCGAAGTAGGTGCCGGTAGGGACTTTGCCCGGCTGGCGGACCGGGCGAGCAGCAACCACACCGGCCGCACGCGTCTTGCTGATGATCTTGGTGTCGGCCATCGCCGCAAGCACGAGCCGGCTGCGTTTCTGGGCTGCAGCCAGATTATGTGTGGGCGCCAAGCGCGAGGGAGCCTGCACCAGCCCGCCGAGCATTGCCGATTGGGCCAGCGTCAGATCTTCCGGATCGCGCTTGAAATAATGGTGTGAGGCGGCTCGAAGCCCATAGACACCATCGCCGAAGTAGACGCTGGACAGATAGCGGGAAAGTATCTCCTTCTTGGTCAGCCATCCTTCCAGCCAGAACGCGATGATCACCTCCTGCGCTTTGCGCTTCAGGCTCCGGTTGCTGGAAAGGAAGCTGGTCTTCGCAAGTTGCTGGGTAATCGTGCTTCCGCCCTGCCGCACGCCGCCCGCATGCATGTTCGCGACCATGGCACGGCCGATCGCTCGCGGATCGATGCCCCAATGCCGGTAAAAGCGTCGATCCTCGATCGCGACGAATGCTGCGGGCGTGAGTGGATTGAGCTTATCGACGTCCACGGGCGCTTCCTTCATCGCGCCTCGCCGAGCGAACGCATGGCCGTCACTTGTCATTAGCAGCATCGCCGGGTCATCGAGCGGCTCAAGCGCGCGCGAAAGTGGCGCAGTCAGGATCAGCCAGATGAGAGTTACAAAGAACAGTCCGGCCAGCGAATAGAGTGTGATGCGGATCCAGCCGCGGCGAGTCCGCGGCGTTGGCGCGATACTGCCCCCATCTGGAAAGTCGGAGTCGACTGACTCCGGCGCGGGCGGCAGCGCGAGCGGATCAGGAAGCTCCTCGACATTGCGCCCGCCGCGGCTCCAGATGCCATCCCTCTCAGCCACTCAAACCTCTCGCGGACTCGTTCGGTGCGTTATACGAGTAAAACACTGATGCGGATATATCCAAAGACCGGCTGAACGCCAGCGATACGGCAGCAGGGCTTGGGCGCAAGTTCTAGTGCCGCTACAGCATCTGCATGCGCGTGCCGCCCGTATTCCTCGCCTTACTCGTCCTGACCGGCTTTGGCACGGCCGCGTGCCAGCGCAGGGACGAGAGCGCGATCAAGGTCGCGGTAATTGGCGCCACGCCACGACTGGCCGACCCTTCCGCCTTGCCGATCAGCAGTGCCGACGCAATCCTGCTGACCAATGCGGCGCAGGGGCTGGTCCGCTTTGACGCCAATGGACAGATCGAACCGGGGCTGGCCGAAAGGTGGAACGTCAGTGATGACGGCCTCAGCTACGTGTTCCGGATTGCTGCCACCAACTGGCCGGACGGAGCCAAGGTCACCGCGCAGCAAATCACGAAGATCCTGCGCCGGGCGCTTGGCCGCACCAGCCGCAACCCCATGCGTGACACGCTGGGCGCAGTGACGGAGATCGTGCCGATGACCGACAGGGTCATCGAAATCCGCCTGGCTGCGCCGCGCCCGAATTTGCTGCAGCTGCTTGCCCAACCAGAAATGGCGATCATGCGACCGAGCGGCGGAACCGGTCCTTTCATGCTGAAGAGGAAGCGGGCTCCGGATGGCGCGCTTCGGCTGAAGCGCGAGATCCTGGAGACGGACGGAGAGCACGCACGCGAGGAAGAGCTGTGGTTGACCGCCACGGCCGCTGCTCCCGCGATCAAGCAGTTCAACGACGGAAAGCTCGATCTCGTCCTCGGCGGTACCTTTGCGGACCTTCCCTTCGCACGGCGGCAGCGGCTTGCGCGCAACGTCCTGCACTTCGACCCGGTGGCCGGTTTGTTCGGATTGATTCCGTTGCAAAACTACGGGCCCTTTGGGCTTCCGGAAGCACGCGCCCTGCTGTCGCAAGTGATCGACCGGGAATCGCTGATCAACGGCTTCGACGTGCCCGGCCTGTCTCCCCGCGCTACCCTGCTTCAGGGCGGGCTTGAGGGGCTGACGGATCCCCCACCGCCGCCGTGGATGGCTACTCCGATCGCCGATCGCCGGGCGACTTTGCTCGCCGAGTCAGATCGGCTGTTCGGTGTCGACGAGAAGCCCACCGCGCGGATCGATTTGCCTGAAGGACCCGGCGCCGACCGACTATTGCAGCAGCTGCAGCGGGACTGGGGACTTCTCGGCATCACGGTCGAGCGCTCCGGTCCGGGTAGGCCCGCCGACTTCAAGCTGGTGGACGAGGTCGCGCCATCCGTCTCCCCGGCCTGGTTCCTGCGGCACTTCCGATGCCAGCTCGTGTCGGTCTGCCTAGAAGAGGCCGATAAGCTGATGGACGCAGCGCGCGCTGCACCCGTCGCTCAGCAGCGGGCCGCCCTGTTCACCGAAGCCGCCCGCATGATGGACGAAGACGTGTTGTTCATCCCGATCGCCGCGCCGGTGCGCTGGTCGCTGGTGTCCAACAGGGTCAAGGGCTTCGCAGGGAACCGCTTCGCACGTCACACGCTTACGGGGCTGCAACAACCGCCAGGCAGCGACTAAGCTCGATGAACGCCAACCCCACTTCAGATCGCCGCAAGCTACCCGGCCTCGGCTCCGACGCGGCGTCCGTTCGCCAGCGGATCGAGGCGATGGAGAAGCTGATGGAGGGCCTCTTCGTCATCCCCGGCACCAACCGCAAAGTGGGACTGGACGTGGTATTCGATCTCGTTCCCTTCCTGGGCTCCACTGCAGCAGCGGCGATGGGCACGTATATGGCGTGGGAAGCCCGCAACCTCGGCATGTCCAAGACGCAGGTGACGCGCATGGCGGGAAACATCGGTGTGGACTGGCTGCTTGGCCTCATTCCCTGGGTCGGCGCGATTCCCGACTTCTTCTTCCGGTCGAACACGCGCAACCTGCGCATTATCAAGCGCCATCTGGACAAACATCATCCGGAAACGGCGACGATCGCAGCGAAGCCGATCCGCTAAATTCTGAGCGTTCATCCCAGGCGGGAGACTCTGTGCTCGTCAATGCACGTTATACGTCACCGTCAGCAGAAGGCTCCGCGTGCGGAATTCGCCTTCGATGTCAGGGATCACGGTGGCGGTGGGTCGCGTGCCCCCAGGCGCCAAGCTGCCCAGATACTCAATCGGATCGTGGTCGAGCTTGATGATCCCGGTCCGGAAGTTGCGATGCTTCAGTCCAAGCTCCACCTGATTGCTCACGCGATAGCGAATGCCGAACATCCTTTGTCGGGCGGAGCTGGTGTCGTGATCGTTGAAGCCCCTGACCGATGAACGCCCAAAGCCCGCTCCGGCGTAAAAGTTCAGATCCTTCAGAAGCGAGATTTCGAAGATTGCATTGGCCATGAAGCTTCTGACCTTCAGCGAGCCTGACGATTGGAAATCGGCCAGTGTGAGCGCTTGCGGATTGGGGCCGCCGGTCCGGTTCAGTGCCACGTTGACGTCGCTGACGAACAGGTCGGCGAGATCGTCGGCCGCGATCCGCTTGATGCCAACGCGCTTTGCACCGAGTTCGCCTTCTAGGCGGAACCATCCGAAGTCATAGCCCGCGGAGGCGCTCAGATCCCCTCCGTTCCGATAGCGGACCGCGAACACGTCGTCATATTTCCCTGACGTGATTCCGGGTGGGACCACGCTGTAGGTGATCGTTTCATCGACGTCGTTGGACCGCGCCCGAGTGTAGCCCGCGTCAATACCGAGGTAGGGGTTTCCTGCCACGGCGGGGGCGTTGGCGGCTATCAACGCCGCCGCGAAAATAGCCTTTTGCACCCGCCATCTCCCGTCTTGCAGGGCCTAGCTGGATGGCCCCGCCGACCCATCGGGATAATCCCCAATTCCGGGCCTTGCCGATCCCCGACAACATCGGGGCTGGTTCTGATCGACGGGGGATGTTCCGTTGCGTGTTGATGTGTGCCCAACGTGAAGATCGACCTGGCAACCGCCAGCCCGACGGCAATCGATACTGACATCGCCGTCATTGGTGCGGGTGCAGCCGGCATCACCATGGCTCGCTGCCTGGTGGCTGCGCGGCGGCGTGTCGTCCTGATCGAAAGCGGTGGGCTCGATTACGAGCAGCACACCGCCGCATTCAATGCGGGCACAAGCGTGGGCGAGCAGTATTATGGCCTGGAGCATGCACGCCTCCGCTTCTTCGGGGGGACGACAGCGATCTGGGGAGGACGCTGCGCCGCATTGCGGCCCATCGACTTTGAGGAGCGGCCCTGGGTGCCTCATTCCGGTTGGCCGATCACGGCGCTGGAGTTGGCGCCCTGGTACGCAGAGGCCCGCAAGTCCCTTGAGGTGGATGCGGAACCTGCGCCGGGCAAGCTGAACTCCATAGATCTCGATGAGCTGGAGGTTGGCCATTGGGCATTCGATCGCCGCTTCGACCGGTTCGGCTATGCTGCCTGCCGCGAGTTGATCGACGATCCTCGGCTCACCCTGCTTCTGCACGCGACGGTGCGGGAGATTGTTGCTGCTCCCAACGGGCGGCAGGTAGAACAGCTGGACGTTCGTGGCCCGGGAGGCAAACGGGTGCGGGTGAACGCGCAGACTTACGTGCTGGCGTGCGGTGGGCTCGAGAACCCGCGAATCCTTCTCGCTTCGAACAGCGTCCAGCCCGACGGTCTAGGCAATGCCCGGGACCTGGTCGGGCGCTTCTTCATGGAGCATCCGCATGCACGCGGCGGGCGCGTGGTGGATGCTTCGACCTGGCAATTGCTGAG
The DNA here is from genome assembly GCA_045811225.1 of Sphingomicrobium sp. Taxonomy (GTDB): domain Bacteria; phylum Pseudomonadota; class Alphaproteobacteria; order Sphingomonadales; family Sphingomonadaceae; genus Sphingomicrobium. The sequence goes on from JBJMUK010000035.1 coordinate 6,107, forward strand.
CGCGTTTCGCCGACGGCGGCAAGATGGCGTGGAGACTGCACCCGTCCTGACCGCGTCTCCCCAATTGCAGCGCCGGGAAGGCCTGCTGAATTCGGGTGTCAGCCTCGCCGCTCGTCCACCCGAGGGGGGAAGCCACAGCACCATCAAGCGCGGCTACCTGCAGGCGCGGCACAAGATGGATCCCACCCGCACCGGCCGCACCTTGTGGATGGGCTACCGCCGCGCCGGCCGCGCCGTGAAGCAGGTGACGGGAGCAGTCTCGCCGTGGATGAAAATCCGGTTGGGCAAGATGGATCTCGCTATCGTCATCCGCGCGGAGCAATCGCCCAACCCCGACAGTCGAGTGATGCTCGACCGCGAAACGGACGCTATCGGCATGCGCCGCATCCGGCTCGACTGGCGGCTTCAGCAGCTTGATCTGGACAGTGCCAACGGCCTTGTCGACGCATTCGGTCGCGGGCTCACGAAGAGTGGGCTCGGCAATCTGGAGAAAGCATCCTGGCTGCGGAACGGACCGGAGCGCTGGGTCAACGATCCTTTGGTCAGCATCCATCCTATCGGCGGCTATCACCACATGGGAACGACGCGGATGGCGGACGACCCCGCCCGCGGCGTGACCGACCGATGGGGACGGGTCCACGGGCTGTCGAACCTCTACATTGCAGGAAGTTCGCTATTCCCGACTAGCGGCTGGGCTAATCCGACGCTCACCATCATCGCGCTTGCGCTCAGGAGCTGCCAGAAGATCCTGGAGCCACAGTGGACCTTCTCACCCTATGTGGCTGCGGGCCGCGCAGTAGCGGAAGCCGATCCACAAGCTGGCGACTTAATGCGAATGAGCTGAACGGGTCTCGGCCGATGCGGCACAGACCCGTTATTGCCGTGCGAGCCGGTCGAGGACGCGCACGAGATCCGACTGCCGGTTGGTCTGTGTCTTCCGGAAAAGAGCCTGGAGGTGGTTGCGGGCCGTGTTGCGGCTGATGCCCAGTGCCGCCGAGAGGCTGTCCACCGAATGACCTTCCAGCAGTGCTGAAGCCACACTCGTCTCGCGCTCGCTGAACCCGAACAGGTGAGAATGCTCAATCAACCGATGGAACGGCCTGTCGAGTTCGACCAGCTTTATTAGGGCAGCCGGACGGGGCCTCGGAAGGTGATCAAGCCACGGGGGGAAGCGGCTCACGATCACGATGATATCGCGTTTGCCGTGGTGCCGGCTGATCCTGATCCCGCGACCGGGGCGTTCGCCCGAGGACAAGTCGATGGCAGCGCGGATTGCACGCTGAAGGCAGCTATTATCCGCTCCCTGGGCCGCCAGAACTCCCTCGCGAATAACAAGCCCGTCCTCTTCCGCCAGAATTTCCTCCGCCCGCTTGCTTACGGAAAGCGGGCGTCCAACCTGATCAATGGCAATCAGGGGCGTGTCATCGTCGGTGAACCTAGGTGGTCGGGCGGCAAGACGAACGGCGCGCTCGAGATTTTCATAAAGCAACGTCTCCAACGGCAATTGAGCCGCCGTTGGGGCCCCTTCGTCCGGTGACGGATGGAACGAGACCGCGAATGCGAGATCGTCCACGGGTTGCCCATAGAAGGCGCGCCAGTGACGACTCCCAAACCTGTCTTGGGACCATTTGATGAAAGGATGATCGCGATGACCATCGCCGCGGATCATCTCGGTCGTCGAGAAGATTCCAGCATCCGGATTTTCATGGGCAAAAACGAGCGTTGGATCGAGCCCGCTCATCTCTTCGACATATTCCCGCATTCCAGTCTCCACGGAGCTGTCCTCCGGTCCATGGAACTGGATGTCCGCATAACTCTGGTGGCGCAGATCGACGGAGGAAATGATCATCCTGCGACTGTTGGTACGCTCCATCATTTCCGCGATAGCGCCGCGCCATTCGTCAGGATCGAGCACGGCTTCGTAAAGCCTGCCGATAAATCGAGAGAGTCCGTCCTCCAGCGACATGGAAGCCCCCCTCCGTGCTGCGTTTTGGGAGTATCACTCGGCAATCCGTCGAAGACCAGCATAATCAACCGTTCGTCGAAGAGTTGGTCGAACTAGTGCATTTGCACCATTGTCGCTCCTCCATCCGCATGATCGGAAGGAGTCATGGCGAAGAGGGCGGTTCCGGAACTCAGCGAAGCGCTTGAATTAATTGCGTCTCTTGAGGCTCAGTGCGAAGAACTGCGCTCCACCGCTGCCGGCGATAATCAGGGGATTCCTGACGAACTTCGAGCACTGTTGGCCGAAATCCGCGACAGGATTTCGCCCATTGTCGACTAGCTGAGTCGGCTCCTAGCCGGGCCGTCGATTCTTCAATCGCCGTCGATGTTGGGATCGATCTCGTCGGGTTCGACAGGCACGTGGATCTTCGGGGCCCCGACGTCACCCTGCCCCACGGTGTTGCCGGCCATCTCCAGCATTCGCTCGAGAGGCACGCGGGCACGATCCATCAGCCCGGTGCTCATCTCGATACGAGGCTCCAGGTCGCGAAGTGCCACATAGAGTTTTTCCAGCGTGTTCAGCGCCATGTAGGGACACATGTTGCAATTGCAGTTTCCGTCACCCCCGGGAACTCCAATGAAGATCTTTTCCGGCGCGGCCTTCCGCATCTGGTGGATGATATGGGGCTCGGTCGCGACCAGGATCGTCTGCGCCGGGCTAGTGAGGGCAAATTCCAAGATGGCCTTCGTCGATCCCACGAGCTCCGCATGCTCGACGATGTGCGGCGGACATTCGGGGTGAGCTGCAACCGGGGCGCCTGGGTTCTCGGCCATCAGCTTCAGAAGCTCGGTTTCGCTGAAAGCCTGGTGCACGATGCAAATGCCCGGCCATAGGAGCATTTCCCGCCCGGTCTTTCGGGCAAGGTAGCCGCCGAGGTGGCGGTCCGGGCCGAAGATGATCTTCTGATCCGCTGGGATTTGGTCGAGGATCTGCTGCGCACTCGATGACGTGACGATGATGTCGCTTAGCGCTTTCACCTCGGCCGAGCAGTTGATGTAGGTCAGCGCGATATGATCAGGATGCGCCTCGCGGAAACGCGCGAACTGATCGGGCGGGCAGCTGTCTTCAAGGCTGCAGCCCGCATCCATGTCCGGCAGGATCACGGTCTTCTGCGGGCTTAGGATTTTGGCAGTCTCGGCCATGAAGCGGACACCACAGAAGGCGATGACGTCGGCATCCGTCGCTGCGGCCTTCCGCGACAGGTCAAGACTGTCGCCGACGAAGTCCGCCAGATCCTGAATCTCGGGCTTCTGGTAATAATGGGCAAGGATCACGGCATTGCGCTCGCGCTTCAGCCGCTCGATCTGGCTGAGCAAATCGAGGCCCTTCAAACTGGCTGATTGTGCGGTCACGCGTCCACTCCTGCGGCGCAGGAGGGGCCTGCGCTCAGGTGGGAGATATGCAGCCGATCATCCCGCCGCAACCGCCGATGCATAAGCAACCACGGGCGGAAGCATTGCCACCACCGAAACCAGCACGTGATTGAAGATCACAAGCCCCGCAATCGCTACCGTGGCTGGGTGCACTGCACCCAGGACCTTGCGATCGTGACGGGCGATCACCGCCACAAAGACAAGCTGGATGGCGAGCGCAACCCATTCGCCCCAATGCCCCATTAACGGCATCGGCAGCAGGCGACCGAGCGCAGGTTCAAGCAGGAGCATCATCGCGCCGAACATCGCGCGCCGGTGCCATTGCGTGTCCCTGCGGAGCGTGATCGCCCAACCCACCATGCCAGCGAACATCAGGCTCTGGACGGTTGTCAGGGACAGGAAATAGGGTGCGGTGAAGAACGGCGGGACGTGGTTGGTCGCCAGCGAATTGCGTCCGACCATCGGCCCCACGACAGCGATGCCCACCACCAGCACGACGGCCGCCCAGCCAAGCTTTCGGTGCAGTGCCAGCTCACCGCGATGGACGAGCATGTTCTGCGCGATGAAGAGGCCGAGGAATGCGACCATCAATCCGCCGTGCAGGTGCACGATCGGCGGTGCGGTCAGCGGGCTCGAAAAGCCTCGCATCGCGAATTGCGCGAAGCCGAACAAGATAAACAGTACAAGTACGATCGCGTAGCGGGTGAAAAACGCCTGATCCACCATGTAACCGCGCTGCGCTGATTTGCCGCGCGCACCTCTCGCCCTCGTCGCCATCCACTGCCCCCTGCTCTTCCCCCGAAGAGCCGTTCACTTAGCATGGTCCGCGGTATGGTAAACAGTCACTTACCGCCGGCTCTGGCGTGCTTCCTCCAGCACTTCATTGTAGCTGCGCGACTGGTCGATGAAGGAGTCGTCCGGCTCCGCCTCTCCAGCAAAGCGGGCGATAACCGTCACGTCGTCATATCCCGCGGCTTTCAACGGCATCGCGAAACTGCGCTGAATCGCGGTCCGCGCGGATTCCCGCGCCAAACGCATCGGCGTTGCCGCCGCCGCCTGCTTACGTAGATCGGCAACGGCGGCTGCCCGGTTTGCCTGGTCCAGGCCGCCTTCGGCATCCGTGACAGCGGCAAGCACACCCCCGCCATATTCGCGGGCGGAGCCGAGATCGACGTCGGGGCCCGCGATTTCCACGTCGGGTATCTGCACCGTGAGCGTTCGGGAAGCAGCGTCCCAGCGAACGTCCTTTTCCTGCAGCTTCGCGAGATCAACTTCGTAGCGCACGTCGCCGGGCAGGATCAGCGTGCGTTCGGCGGAGAAGCCGAACCGGCTTGTGCGCGACGACGTCACCGAGACGTAGCGCGCTGCGAACACATTCAGCCGGTTCTGCGCGCGCATCGACTGAAGGCTTGCAGTAGCAATCGTCTCCGGCTTGCCGCCGCCGAAGAAGCGGTCGAACGCTCCAAAGGCGCCGCCGATCAGCAGTCCCAACAGGAGCGCCGTGATGATCGCTCCGATGACTAGCGGTTTGTTCAGACGGTTCTCGACCATATCTCTCCTGACCGAACAACGAGCCCGCGACGTTCCAGGTCCAGCAGGTGCGCCCAGACTGATCCGCCTGCGGCGATCACCAGGCGCCGATCAAGACCAGGATAGGCCTGGCTCACGATATCCGGGATCGGGGCCGGTTCGTTGCCGATGATCTTCAATATCTGCCGTTCACGCTGCATCCGGTGCCCGAGCATTCCGCGGATCAGTTGCGCGGGCTTCGTCACCGCCGGCCCGTGCGCGGGGTAATAGACGCGGTCCGACCGCTCTTTCAGCTTGGCGAGGCTAGCCATGTAATCGGCCATGTCGCCGTCAGGGGGAACCACGACCGTGGTCGACCAGCCCATGACATGATCACCAGTGAACAGCGCGCCGCTGCCGCTGTATGCGAAGCAGAGATGGTTCGACGTGTGGCCGGGGGTCGCCACCGCGCTCAGGCGCTCGCCGTCCACTTCAACACTTTCGCCGTCACTGAGAACATGGTCCGGCTCGTAGTCGCCGTCGAAAGCGGCGTCGGCGCGCGGCCCGACGTCCTCCAGGGCAAGCGGTGCGCAGCCGATGATTGGCGCTCGTGCAAGATCGGCAATCGCCCGAGCTGCAGGGCTGTGGTCGCGATGAGTATGTGTGCACATGATCGCGACCACCGGGCGTCCTGCGATGGCCTGAGACAAAGAATCGACATGTTCCGGAAGGTCCGGGCCGGGATCGACAATCGCGACCTCGTGCAGCCCCACGAGATAAGTCTGTGTGCCCGTGAAGGTGAAGGCCGAGGGGTTGGGGGCAAGCAGCCGCGCGATGGCAGGCTCAAGCTGTTCCAGGCGTGCGTAAGGAGCGTCCACGACTGTCGATTAGCGGCAGGGTTAGGCCCTGACGAGCGAAACCCCGGCCGAAGCCTTCGAACTCAGCCGGCGTGTCGCTGCTGACGCGAAGGCGTTCGGGTAAACCCGGCCGAACAAGGCCTCCATGCTCCTGTCCCAGCCATAGCGCCGGCCCTCCGCGACCGCGCGTTCGGCCATCGACTGCCGATTACCAGCCCACACCTGGAGGATGTTTGCTGCCATCGCTTCGCTGTCTCCGACGGGCCCGAGCAGCCCGCAGGCATTGCTGACTCGATCGATCATGGCCCCGGCGGCGACTCCAACGACCGGAAGTCCAGACGCTTGCGCTTCGATGATCGAGACGCCGAATGTCTCGTCAGCCATTGCCGACACGTACATGTCCGCGCTCGCCAGCCAACGCGAAAGTTCGGCGCGTCCGCGGACATATCCCGGCATATGGATGCGCGGATCTTCAAACGCGCCGATCTGTTGCCGAAGCGGCCCCTCACCCAAGAGCACCAGTTGCGCGCCAAGGCTTTCCGGTAAGCGCCGAAAGGCATCGACGACGACGTCTGGCCGTTTTTCGATGTCGAGCCGCCCGACGTAGATCAGCAGCGGCTGGTCGTCCTTCAGGCCCAGCGAACGACGCAGGCGATCGTCGCGGCGGGATGGCGCAAAATCGCCGAGCTCCACACCCAGGCCAACGACGTCAACGTTCGGCACGCCCAAGTCGCGAAGCTTGGCTCCGCCGCCATTCTCGCTGAGAGCGAACACGCCATCGAAACGGCGGTAGAGCGACACGCAATAATTGTAGCAAAGCCGGCTCGCGGCAGAACCGATGGTCTTGCCGAGGAATTTGGAAAACGGGCGTTCCACATAGACGGTCGGGAAATCGGTCATGTAGGCGGCAACCAGGGCCGTTCCCGGGTTACGCTTGCGGTGCCCGATCGCGACCCAGGGCAGATTATATGCGTCCTGGCACTCGACCAGATCCGGATCAAAGCGCTGAAGTGCATCGCGGACGGCCTTGTTGCGCAGAAGCAGCCGGTAATTCGGGCTGGCCGGCACATGTCGCGAGGCAATCGTCACGGTGATCGCCCGATCCTCTTCGACGACCTCGTCGCGAGCACCAGGAATGATCATGAGGTGGCGGTGCTGCGTGGATTCGAGAATGTGGCGCCGCTTGTGGAGCAGATAGGTGCGTACGCCACCACCAACCTCCGACCAACTCTGCGTCACATCGCAGAACAGGTGCGAGCCGCCCGGCGGCCTGGAGAAATTCGGATCGTCGCGGCTCATCAGCAAGCCAAACACCGCTGCGAAGACAAAGTGCCAATGCGGCGAAGGTGGAGCGAGTGTCGGTAGAATTTACGCATCGTCGCTCCGCTGAAAAACTGTTTGTGTGTAAAACGGCAGTAATCCGCCATTCTTTTGAATTGGCACGGTGGTTGCAATATAGATTGCGTCCACTTGGTTCCACGCCAACGAGAGGGGCGGTTGAGGCGGTTTTCTGGTCCCCCTCGCCGCCCCTTTTTCGTTGCGCGATGAAATTATTCGGCCCCTGCCGCTACCAATTGCTGCAACTCGCCGCTCTCGAACATCTCCATCATGATGTCTGAGCCGCCGACGAACTCACCCTTGACGTAAAGCTGCGGAATCGTCGGCCAGTCGCTATATTCCTTGATGCCCTGGCGCACTTCGGGGTCCTGCAGGACATCGACGGTTTCGAACGGCACGCCCAGGTGATCGAGGATCGCCACCGCGCGGCTGGAAAAACCGCACTGCGGGAACAGGGCCGTGCCTTTCATGAACAGCACGACGTCGCTCTTGTTCACGATCTCGTCGATGCGCGACTTGGAATCACTCACTTGTCATTCTCCCGCTGGCGCTGCCGTGGTCAGCTGCAACGCGTGCAATTCCCCGCCCATACGTCCGCCGAGCGCCGCATACACCATCTGATGCTGGCGGACCCGGCTCACTCCTGCGAATCCCGGCGCGACGACCCGTGCGGCATAATGGTCGCCGTCACCCGCAAGATCCGTAATCGTCACTTCGGCGTCGGGGATCGCTTCGCGGATCAGCCGTTCGATCTCGTCAGCGAGCATCGCCATCAGTTCAGCCCTGGGCTTCCATCAGCTGGCGGCGAGCTTCCACGCCCTTGTGGGCTACGGCTTCCCGGATCTGGGTTTCGTCGACTTCAACTCCGGCTCCGGTCAGGTCCCCGAGCAGCTTGCGAATAACGTCCTCATCGCCCGCTTCCTCGAAATCGGCGCGGATCACGTCCTTGGCGTAGGCATCCGTCTCGGCCTCGGAGAGCCCCATCTTGGACGCAGCCCATTCGCCGAGAAGGCGGTTGCGGCGTGCAAGAACGCGGAACTGCATCTCCTCATCCCGCGCGAACTTGGTTTCGAATGCGCGTTCACGGTCGTCGAAAGTCGTCATGCTTGAAATCCCTTTTCCCCTTTTACCAGATAGGCATGCACAGCCCTTCCGTCCAGCGGCGGGGCTGAACCCTACTCGGTGGCCTTCGGGAAGGCAGGCAGCTTGCCGATGTCGGCGGGTTCATGCTGGATGATGATCTTGGCGCCCAATTGCTTCCCGAGCGCTTCGAACTTGTCCATCGACGTGAGCGTCTGGGCGCGGTCGGTGTTGAACGGCGGAACGCCGCGCTGCTCCCGCGCCTCAGCGCCGTGATAAAGATCGCCGGTCAGCAGTACCGGGCCCGAAGCGAGCTTCACCAGCAACGCATGATGTCCGGGCGTATGGCCCGGCAGGAACAAAGCCACCACGCTGCCATCGCCGAATACGTCGATGTCTGCATCCTGGGCGGTGACCTGCGCGCCCTGCTTGCGCCATGGGCCGAACGGGTCGTCCTTGCCGTTGCTTGCGTCGAAGTCAGACTTGCCGATCACCAGCCGCGCATTCGGAAATTGCGCAGCCTGCCCTGTATGATCGAAGTGCATGTGGCTGATGCCGACCACCTGCACATCAGTTGGCTTGAGGCCCAGCTGCGCCAACTGCTCCGCCACGGTGACAGACAGAGATGGCGCCATGCCTTGCTCTTCAGTGGGCGCCTTGCCTTTCAGTCCAGCGGGCAAGCCGGTGTCCCACAGCAGGCGCCGACCATTATGCGAGATAAGGTAACAGCTGTCCGTCAGCGTCTTTGGCGCATGCGGATAGATCTGCTTGTCAGAGAAGCTCTTGCTGAAATCCGCAACCTGGATCGTCCCGCAGTCGAGCCGGACGATGCTCGTGGCGGCAGAAGGCTGCGTCGCCGCGACATTGCGGGCGTCGGCGGCATTGTCGGATGTGGCGGTGGCGGATGGTCCGCATGCGGCCAATGCAAGTGCCGCAGTGCCTGTCGCAAAAGCCTTCATCATCTGCCCCTTCTATTTGTCCCTGTATTTCTGATCAGCCACGATCTGCTCGGCCGTCATTCCATCGAAGGTGACGCGGGCGAGCGTCCGCGTGTCAGGGTTGGCCATCCGCCGGCCCCCGACCGTGCGGATCGCCCGATCGAATACCAGTCGATCCGCGTCCGGAATCTGCCGTCGCGCCGCCTTCCGGGTCTTTTCGAAACTTTCCTCGCTTGAGCCGTCAATGACGACCGGCGCCTGCTTTTCGCAGGCAGAGAGCAGGAACAGCGCCGCGATCGCGAGTGCTCTCATCTTACTCGACGTAATCGGCGGTCGTCTTCGAGCGCACTTCCTCGGCACTGACGCCCGGGGCAAGCTCGATGAGCTTGAACGCGCTGCGGTGATCCGGCCGGTGGAACACGGCGAGGTCGGTGATGATCATGTCGACGACGTTCTTGCCGGTCAGCGGAAGCGTGCACTGGGGGATGAACTTGGCATCGCCATTCTTCGACACATGTTCCATCACCACGATGATCTTCTTGACGCCGGCGACCAGGTCCATGGCGCCGCCCATGCCCTTGATCATCTTTCCGGGGATCATCCAGTTCGCGATGTCCCCATTCTCCGCAACTTCCATGGCGCCGAGCACGGTCAGATCGATGTGGCCGCCACGGATCATTGCGAAGCTGTCGGCTGAGCTGAAATAAGACGAGGAGGGCAGCTGACTGATCGTCTGCTTGCCGGCGTTGATGAGGTCGGCGTCCTCTTCGCCTGCGTAGGGAAACGGGCCAATGCCAAGCATTCCGTTCTCGCTTTGCAGCGTCACGGTGACGCCCTCCGGAATGTGGTTGGCAACCAAGGTGGGGATGCCGATCCCCAGGTTCACGAAATAGCCGTCCTCCAGCTCCTTCGCGGCACGTGCCGCCATGTCGTCCCGGCTCCAGGGCATCAGGCAGGCTCCCTTTCACGAACGGTGCGGAACTCAATCTTCTTGTCGTAGGGAGCGCCGTTGATCAGCCGCTTTACGTAGATGCTCGGCAAGTGAATGGCGTCCGGGTTGAGCGATCCGGTCGGAACCAGCTCCTCAACCTCCGCGACGCAGAGCTTGCCACAGGTCGCGGCGGGCTGGTTGAAGTTGCGGGCCGTCTTGCGGAAGATGAGGTTGCCCGCCTCGTCCGCCTTCCAGCCCTTGATGATGCTGAGGTCGGCCCGGATACCGCGCTCGAGGATATAATCCTCACCATCGAAGCTCTTCACTTCCTTGCCCTCGGCCACCTGCGTTCCAACACCGGTCTTGGTGTAGAATCCCGGTATACCGGCGCCCCCGGCCCGCATCCGCTCCGCAAGCGTTCCCTGAGGACAGAACTCAACCTGGAGCTCTCCGGCCAAGAATTGCCGCTCGAACTCCTTGTTCTCGCCAACGTAGGACGAGATCATCTTCTTTACCTGACGAGAGCGCAGAAGCTTACCAAGCCCCTCATTATCGATCCCGGCATTGTTGGATGCGATCGTCAGTTCCTTGACGCCGCTGGCGACGATTGCGTCGATCAACCGTTCCGGAATGCCACAGAGCCCGAAGCCCCCCGCAGCGATGGTCATGCCGTCGAACAGTAGCCCTTCGAGCGCTGCGCTTGCATCGGAGTAGATCGTGGCCATGGTTCAGCCCTTCAGTTTCTTCAGCATGGTGCCAAGCTGGATTGCGTCAGAGATGTCGCCGGCCACCCTCAGGCGGCCGCTCATATAGGCGCTCATCGGGTCCAGCCTGCCTTCCGACAGTGCCTGCCAATCGCCCCAGCTGATGCCGATCACAGTGTCGGCCTGCTCGCCCTCTTCGGTAACGCGCTTGTCGCGACCGTCGATCACTGCGGCGCCCTCACTGCCGAAATCCAGCCTAATGCGCCGACCCGGCACCCACGCCTGATGGGCGTCCATTTTCGCAATCAGTTCCTGCCTTGTCATGCTGGCGCTGCTAGCCGCCGGTTGTTCGCGCTTCAACCCGGACCTATTTGCCGCAGATGGGATATGAAACCGATCTGAAGCTCTTCATCGACGGCAGCTGGCGCACCGGTGAGAACCGCGACCACTTCACCGTCGTCAATCCCGCCACCGGTAGCGGCATTGCCGACCTGCCCCTGGCGAGCGAAGCCGACCTGGACGAAGCCGCCGCTGCAGCGGAGCGTGCCTTTCCGATCTGGCGCGCGACCGACGTCGAAGAACGAGCTCGTATCCTGCGCACCACCGGGCAATTGCTCCGCAAGCGGACCGATCAGATCGCGATGTTGATGACGCAGGAGCAAGGAAAGCCCCTGTCGGAGTCCCGTTCCGAAGTCGCGGGCTCCGCATCAATGTTCGACTGGTACGCTGAAGAGATTCGGCGGGATTATGGCCGCACGCTCGTTCGCCCGACTGGTCAGCGTTCGATCGTCATCCACCAACCGGTTGGCCCAGTGGCGACATTCTCGCCCTGGAACTTCCCCCTTTATCTACTCGCCAAGAAGGTTGCGGCAGCGCTTGCCGCAGGTTGTTCGGTGATTTCCAAACCTCCGGAGGAAACGCCGGGGTCCGCCCAGGCCTTGGCAGAAGCCCTGGACCACGCAGGGTTGCCGCGCGGGGTGTTCCAGCTGGTTTTCGGCGTCCCGGAAATGGTGAGCCGCCATCTCATTGGAGCGCGCGCAATCCGCAAGGTCAGCTTCACCGGCTCGACGGCGGTCGGCAAACAGTTGATGAAGCTCGCTGCCGACAGCATGACCCGGATCACGCTGGAACTCGGCGGCCATGCGCCGGTGCTGATCTTCGACGATTGCAACCTCGAAACGACGCTGGACATGGTCGTCCCGCAGAAATTTCGGAACGCCGGACAGGTGTGCGTCTCCCCCACCCGCTTCTACGTCCAGGAAAGCATCTACGACGCCTTCCTCAAGGGCTTTGCCGAACGTACCGCGAAGGTCACCGTGGGTGACGGTCTGCTGCCCGACACGAAGATGGGTCCGCTCGCCAACAAGCGCCGACCCGATGCGCTCGGCGCATTGGTCGATGAGGCAAGGGCCAAGGGGGCGCGCGTGCTAGCCGGCGGCGGACCCGGCGACCGCGGCTTCTTCTACCAACCGACGCTGCTTGCAGACGTGCCGGTCGATGCAGACATCATGAACAATGAACCGTTCGGCCCCGTGGCGGTGACACGACCCTTCAGAGATTTTGACGAAGCAATCCAGCAGGCCAACCGGCTGCCCTTTGGCCTCGCGGCTTTCGCCTTCACCGAGAACGGCCGCCGGGCGAACCTGCTGGGCGATGCGATCGAAGCGGGCATGGTCGGCATCAACAGTTTCGCCATTTCCAGCGCCGACGCCCCGTTCGGCGGAGTGAAGGATTCAGGGTTCGGATCCGAAGGCGGAAAGGAGGGGTTGGAGACCTATCAGGTGGTTAAGGCCATCCACCAGGCTTGACCGCCCAATGGTTGCGGCGACTCGAGAAGTGCCGGATTTCAGCCGATTCCGGCCCGCTCTCCCTACTCCAACGACAGCGCAGCGCTGTTCAACGAACGCGGCGCCCGCCCCCCGAAAAGGTGGCAAGGGCGACCGAAGTGGCCGCGATACTGCTGCCTGAAACTGTCATTCCCTTCCGCGGCGAACTGCATTCGCCAGAGGAGGAAACCATGGACGCACGAAAAACAGCATGTCTGGCGGCCAGCGCTTGTGTCGGCATTTTGCTCGTCAGCGTTGCAGCTGGACCGGCGCTTGGCGTGCCGACATCTAGCCCCGAGATCGTCGTCAAACCATCAGCCGATTACGCCCGGAAATGGGTCAGCTATTCGGATCTCAGCCTTGTCAATCGCGCGGATCAGCGGACGCTTCGCACGCGCATTTCGGCAGCAGCCGATGAGGTCTGTGGTCCCGCCCTTGGCTACAGCCGGTTCCACGACGAACCTCAACAGTACTGCGTCTTCGACGCCGTGGACGCTGCCCGGCCGCAGCTCGCGAAGGCAATTGAACGCGCCAAGCTCCAGGCCACGGGGATCGCGGTAGGACCGCCCGTCGCGATTACGATCATCGCCGGCGGACGGTAGTTCGGGGAGGCGATTACTTCCCAGGCTCGCCCCCCAACAGCCGAGTAAAAGTAACCCCGCCGCGGGTGTCGCGACTTTCGACGACGCCCGCGGCGCTTTTGCAGCCACAGCAAGGTCTGTGCTCCGCAAATCTCAACCCAAGTTAGTGCGGGACCTTTTCACATAGGTGCAAGAGGGAACCGCCGCGCGTCCTTATGGTTCGAACAACCTCCCGGGCAGTTGCGTTCGGGTCATTTGTTTGGGGGGCAATGAATGGATGTGCCGATCAACACCAAGCGGCTCAGC
>JBJMUK010000036.1:0-10999 GCA_045811225.1 Sphingomicrobium sp.
ACGCTGCGCGACGGCGAGCAGGCCCCGGGCTTCTCGATGACCGTCGAGTCCAAGCTTCGGATGGCGAAGGCGCTCGCAGCGCTAAACGTTGACGTGATAGAGGCGGGATTTGCCGCCGCTTCGCCGGGAGATGCCCAGGCAATCGCCGGCGTTGCAGCCGCCATCGACGGTCCCATCATCTGCTCGCTGGCCCGGGCCGTGGACAATGATATCCGCGCCGCTGCCGACGCCCTGAAGGCCGCAAAGCGCAAGCGCATCCACGTCTTCATCGGCACCAGCCCAATCCATCGCGAAGCCAAGCTCCACATGAGCCGTGAGCAGGTGCTCGAGCGGATCAAGATCTCGATCGAGCTCGCTCGCGAACTGGCCGACGATGTCGAATTCTCGGCGGAAGACGCGATCCGGACCGAACGCGGTTATCTGGTGGAGGCCCTGTCGATCGCGGCTGCGGCCGGTGCGACTACGCTCAATGTTCCGGACACGGTCGGATACACGACCCCGGAAGAGATTTACGATCTCTTCCAGTTCCTCGGCCGTTCAGTTGACCGCTCGAACGACGTCATTTTCTCGGCCCATTGCCATGACGATCTGGGCATGGCCGTAGCCAACTCGCTCGCTGCCGTCCGCGGCGGCGCGCGGCAGGTCGAGTGCGCGGTCAACGGCATCGGCGAGCGGGCGGGTAATTGTTCGCTCGAAAGCCTGGTGATGGCCCTGCACACCCGCAAGGACTTCTTCGGCGCCGACACGCAGGTCGACACGCGGCAGATCATGGCGGCGAGCCGGACTCTGGCGCAGGCAACGAACAGCCATCCTCCGCGCAACAAGTCGATCGTCGGCGCGAATGCCTTCGCCCACGAAGCGGGCATCCACCAACACGGCATCCTGCAGAACCGTGCGACGTACGAGATCATGAAGCCGGAGGACATTGGCCTGAGCACCGACGGCATCGTGCTTGGCAAGCACAGCGGGCGCCACGCGCTCGCCGCCCGGTCCCGTGCACTCGGTTTCGTCCTGGAAGGCGATAAGCTCGACCGCGCATTCGCCTCATTCAAGGAAGTCGCCGACGAGATTGGAGTGGTGGATACCGCCCGCCTGGTCGCAATCCTCGACGGGTTGGACAATCGGCGGGCACAGCGGCTGTGGTCGCTCAACAAGTTGGACATTCGCGCACCCGTGAACCCCAACGCGAACCCTGTTGCCCGCATTGAGCTGGAGCATGGCGAGCGGGGCCGGATCACGGACATCGCCTCCGCGCCGGGCGGGCTCGACGCTGCCTTCTCGGCTGTCAGCCAGATCATGGGCCTGCCCGCACGTGTCGACATGCTCGACATGCAATATGTCGCGGCCGACCCAAGCGACGAAGCCGACGGTAACCAGGGCGCGAACGTGCTGGTCGAGATCGCAATCGAGGTCGAAGGGGAGATCTTTACCGGTCGTGCCCGCGCACGCGACATTCTGCCCTGCTGCGTGTCCGCCTACATCGATGCGGCCAGCAATGCCGAAGCGGTGCGCAAGATGCGGGCGTCCGCGCCGGCCCAGGCTGCCTGACGCGATGAGCAGGATTGTCCTTCTGCCCGGCGACGGGATCGGGCCGGAAGTCGCGCGCGAAGCCGCCGCGTGTCTGGCGCTTGTATCGGAACGCCGGAACCTCGGTTTGGAATTCGAGGAGCATTTGTTCGGCGGCGCCGCAATCGATGCATCGGGCGACCCCTTCCCTTCCGAGACACTGGAAGCTTGCAAGGCAAGCGACGCGATCCTTCTGGGGGCGGTGGGCGGGCCCAAGTGGGACGATGCGCCGCAACGGCCGGAGGCAGGCCTGCTGAAGATGCGCGCAGCGCTTGGCTTATTCGCGAACCTGCGTCCGGCTCGAACCTATGCCGGGCTGGAGGGGCACAGTCCGCTGCGAGCCGACATCGTGCGCGGTTCGGACGTGCTTGTCGTGCGAGAGCTGACCGGCGGCCTCTATTTCGGTGAAAAGGTCGAAGGATCCGAGCAGGCGTCCGACCTGTGCACTTATTCGCGCGAAGAAGTTGAGCGCATCGCCCGGGCGGCGTTCGATGCCGCGCGAAAGCGCCGCGGCAAGGTGACGTCCGTGGACAAGGCCAACGTTTTAGCGACTTCGCGCCTGTGGCGGCGGATCGTGAACGAAGTGGCGACGCAATATCCTGACGTTGAGCTTGAGCACGCGCTCGTCGATTCCACGGCCATGGCCCTGATCACGGCGCCAACTCGCTTCGACGTCATCCTGACCGAAAACCTGTTCGGCGATATCCTATCCGATGAATTGTCCGTCATCGGCGGATCCATCGGCCTCCTTGCCTCGGCCAGCACCGGTTCCTCCGGAACCGCGGTGTTCGAGCCGATCCACGGCTCGGCGCCCGACATTGCGGGTCAGGACATTGCCAACCCGGCTGGTGCCATCGCCAGTGCGGCGATGTTGTTGGACCATCTTGGCCATGACGACGAAGCAAGGCTGGTGGAGGCTGCGGTCGAACAGGCGATTGCCGAGGGCCTGCTGACCCGCGACCTCGGCGGCAAGGCAACGTGCAGCGCGTTCGGCGCCCGGGTCCGCGAGATCATTGAACAGCGCCTACCGGCAACGCTCGAGAAGGTGGCATGAGTAAGCCGCGCACCCTGTACGAAAAGATTTGGGACGCGCACGTGGTGGAGCGGCGCGCCGACGGCACCTGTCTGATCTACATCGACCGTCACCTCGTTCACGAAGTCACCTCACCGCAGGCCTTCGAGGGGTTGAGGGTTGCCGGCCGCACGGTTCGGCGCCCCGACCTGACTCTTGCGGTTGCGGACCATAATTTGCCGACCACGCCCCGCGTCGGGGCCGACGGCACTCGCCTGCCGATCGCGGACGCTGCGAGCGCCGGCCAGCTTGCCGCGCTTGAGACGAACGTAGTGGATTTCGGCGTTCCATATCTGCAGGCAACTTCGGCCGAGCAGGGCATCGTGCATGTCGTGGGCCCCGAGCAGGGTTTCACCCTCCCCGGGACGACCGTCGTTTGCGGGGACAGTCACACCGCCGCGCATGGCGCGATGGGCGCGCTCGCGTTCGGGATCGGCACCAGCGAGGTTGAACATGTCCTCGCCACCCAGACGCTGCAGCTCGCGCCGTCGAAGACCATGGAAATTCGTGTCGACGGGGAACTGGGTTTCGGGGTTAGCCCGAAGGACCTGATCCTTGCCATCATCGGACGGCTGGGAGCAGCGGGCGGCAGCGGATATGTGCTTGAGTATCGCGGCAGCACCTTTGCGGAAATGAGTGTCGAAGGCCGGCTAACGGTTGCGAACATGTCCATCGAAGCAGGCGCTCGGTCCGGCTTGTTCGCCCCGGACGAGAAGACCTTCGCCTACCTCAAGGGCCGCCCCATGTCCCCGGCCGGCGACGAGTGGGATCGCAAGGTTGCCTATTGGAAGTCACTGGCGACCGACGAGGGTGCGCAGTTCGATGCGACCATGCATCTTGATGCTGCGGACGTTGCGCCGACGGTGACCTGGGGCACCAGTCCTGAAGACGTGGCGCCGATCACCGGCTTGATCCCTGACCCGGACAGCTTTCCCGACCGGTCCAAACAGGAAGCTGCACGCAAGTCGCTCGATTATATGGGCCTGACACCGGGACAGGCGCTGCAGGACGTTCCGGTGCAGCACATCTTTATAGGCAGCTGCACCAACAGCCGGATTGAAGACCTCCGCGCAGCAGCCAGTGTGCTGCGTGGCCGAAAGATCGCCGAAGGCGTGAAGCAGGCGCTGGTCGTCCCCGGTTCCGGTCTCGTCAAGCGCCAGGCCGAGGCGGAAGGACTGGACCGTATCTTTACGGACGCCGGCTTCGAATGGCGGGAACCTGGCTGCTCCATGTGCCTGGCGATGAACCCCGACAAGGTGCCACCGCAGGAACGCTGCGCCTCGACCTCCAATCGCAATTTCGTCGGTCGTCAGGGGCCCGGATCGCGCACCCACCTGCTGTCGCCGGCGATGGCTGCGGCCGCGGCTGTTACAGGACGGCTGACCGACGTGCGGGAACTGATCGTACCTTCCAGCGGGGAGCTTGCAGCATGACCCCGATCGAGCGAGTCGAAGGGCGCGCCTATCCGCTTGGCCGCAAGAACGTCGACACCGACGTGATCATCGGTGCGCGCCACCTCAAGACGATCGGACGCGCCGGTCTCGGACGGCATGCGTTCGAGACCATCCGGGCGGAAGAGGGCAACGTTTTCGATGACTTGGAATTCGACGGTGCGCCAATCCTGATCGCAGGTGATAATTTCGGTTGCGGATCGAGCCGCGAGCATGCGGCCTGGGCGCTCTCCGACATGGGTATTCGGGCGGTAATCGCGCCAAGCTTCAGCGACATTTTCTCAGGCAATGCCATCAAGAACGGGATCGTCACGGTGGTGCTCCCCACCGCGCAGGTCGACCGCTTGCTGGAGGTTGCGAAGGAATTGCCCATCACAGTGGACCTCGACACGATGACCGTCACAACGCCGCTGCAAGATCGCTTCAGTTTCGATATGGACCCCTTCCGGCGCGAATGCCTGATCGGGGGACTGGACGAGATCGCTCTGACGCTGGCCAGTGAATCGGCCATTCGCGCTTATGAATTGAGAACGGGAGTATGACCGGCATGACCCGCCCGCCTGAAGCCCAGGGCTTGTATGATCCGCGCAACGAGCACGATGCCTGCGGCGTCGGCTTCATCGCGCACATCGGCGGCGAAAAATCCCATGCCATCGTGCAGGATGGACTGCAGATCCTGGTGAACCTCGACCATCGCGGCGCGGTCGGGGCCGACCCGCTGATCGGCGATGGCGCCGGCTGCCTCATCCAGCTCCCGGACGCGTTGCTGCGTGACTGGGCGGAGCATAACTCCATCGCCCTTCCCGACGCGGGTCAATATGGCGTCGCGATGTGCTTCCTTCCGCGTGACGAGGAAGCGCAGACGGTCGCCACCACCCAGCTTGAACGGTTCGTCCACAGCGAAGGCCAGATCTTCCTCGGCTGGCGCGATGTTCCGGTCGATCCGACGGGCATGAGCCCGACGATCGTTGCCGCAATGCCGGTGATCCGCCAGGCGATCATCGCCCAAGGCCCTCGCGTCCGCGATCAGGATGCGTTCGAGCGCAAGTTGCTCGTCATTCGCAAGCAGACGCTAAATCCGCTGCAGGACCTGGCCGCCCGCAAGGCGCTGCCAGGCCTGGCGGATTTCTATATCGCGAGCATTTCCAGCCGGACCATCGTCTACAAGGGCCTGCTACTCGCGACGCAGGTCGGGACGTTTTACAAGGACTTGTCGAACCCGCTGACGGTCTCGGCTCTGGCGATGGTTCACCAGCGCTTCTCGACGAACACCTTCCCGTCGTGGAAGCTTGCGCATCCGTTCCGCTTCATCGCGCATAACGGCGAGATCAACACGGTTCGCGGCAATGTGAACTGGATGAACGCCCGCCGCCGCACGATGGAATCGCCGCTGCTCGGCGCCGACCTCGACAAGATGTGGCCACTGATTCCGCATGGGCAGTCGGACACGGCCAGCCTCGACAATGCGCTCGAACTGCTGATCGCGGGCGGCTATTCGCTGCCGCACGCGGTGATGCTGCTGGTGCCCGAAGCCTGGGCCGGAAACGCTCAGATGGATCCGCAGCGCCGCGCATTCTACGAATATTATGCCGCTTTGATGGAGCCTTGGGATGGACCGGCAGCCATTGCGTTCACCGACGGCCTGCAGATCGGCGCGACGCTGGACCGCAACGGGCTTCGTCCGTCGCGTTTCACGGTAACCGACGACAACCGCATCATCATGGCTTCCGAAAGCGGCGTGCTGCCGATCCCGGAAGAGAAAATCGTCCGCAAGTGGCGGCTTCAACCCGGCCGCATGCTGCTCGTCGACCTCCAGGAAGGCCGCATCGTCGAAGACGAGGAGATCAAATCCCGCCTTGCCAAGGCCGAGCCATACGCTGACTGGCTGCGCGATACGCAGTTCCACCTGAAGGACCTGCAGATCCCGGATGGCCATGAAAATGTGAAGCCGCTGGAAGACACCGGCCGGTTGCGCAAGGCGTTCGGCTATGGCGAGGAGGACATCAAATTGTTCCTCCAGCCGATGGCACGCGACGGCGACGACCCGATCGGGTCTATGGGTACGGATACGCCGATCGCGGTCCTGTCGGAACGGCCGAAGCTGCTGTTCGACTATTTCCAGCAGAACTTCGCGCAGGTCACCAACCCGCCCATCGATCCGATCCGCGAGGCGATGGTGATGAGCCTGGTCTCCATGATCGGGCCGCGGCCCAATCTGCTCGGCCGCCATGCCGGGACGCACAAGCGCCTGGAGGTGCCGCAGCCAATCCTGACGAACGAGGAGCTGGAGAAGATCCGGTCGATCCACGAATCCGTCGATGGCGCATTCCGCACTGCGACGCTGGATGCCACCTGGCCCGCCGGTGGCAGCGGCAAGGCTCTCGAAGCGGCGATCCAGCGGCTATGCTGGGAAGCGACCGAAGCGGTCCTGGCCGACATCAACGTGCTTGTCCTGTCCGACCGCGCCGCGAGCGAAGACCGCGTTGCAATTCCCGCGGCGCTCGCCACCGGCGCGGTTCATCACCACCTGATCCGTCAGGGCCTGCGCATGCAGACCGGCCTTGTCATTGAGACTGGCGAAGCGCGTGAAGTCCACCACTTCTGCGTCCTTGCGGGCTTTGGTGCGGAGGCGATCAACCCTTACCTGGCGCTCGAAACCCTTACCGATCTTGGCATCGGGCTTGAGGGGCAAACGAAGTATATCAAGGCGGTCGGCAAGGGCATCCTCAAGGTAATGTCCAAGATGGGGATTTCGACCTACCAATCCTATTGCGGCGCCCAGATCTTCGATGCGATCGGCCTGTCGAGCCGCTTCGTGGACAAGTATTTCACGGGCACCGCCACGCGCATCGAAGGCGTTGGGATCGAGGAGATCGCCGCCGAGGCCGCGGAGCGGCACCGTCGGGCTTACCTGAAGGGCGGCAATGGCGCTCTCGATCACGAGGGTGTCTACGCCTTCCGCTTCAAGGGTGAGAAGCATGCCTGGACGCCGACCAATGTCGCCGACCTGCAGCATGCCGTACGCGGCAACCTGCCCGACAAGTATCGCGCCTTCGCGAGCGAGGTGAACAACCAGGGGAAGCGCCTGCTCACGATCCGCGGCCTACTGGGCTTCAAGCCGGCCGGTCCCGAAGTTCCGCTCGACGAGGTGGAGCCCGCGTCCGAGATCGTAAAGCGGTTCGCGACGGGCGCGATGAGCTTCGGCTCGATCAGCCGGGAAGCGCATACCACGTTGGCCGTGGCAATGAATCGCATTGGCGGTCGATCCAACACCGGTGAGGGTGGCGAGGAGCCGGATCGCTTCAAGCCGCTCGCGAACGGTGACTCCATGCGATCGAAGATCAAGCAGGTCGCCTCCGGCCGCTTCGGCGTCACGACGGAATATCTCGTCAATGCCGACGATATCCAGATCAAGATCGCCCAAGGTGCAAAGCCCGGTGAAGGTGGCCAGCTGCCCGGCCACAAGGTTGACCGCAACATCGCGTCCGTGCGTCATTCGACGCCCGGCGTGGGCCTGATCAGCCCGCCGCCGCACCACGACATCTATTCGATTGAAGACATTGCGCAGCTCATCTTCGACCTGAAGAACGTCAACCGGCAGGCCCGGATTTCCGTCAAGCTCGTCTCCGAAATTGGGGTTGGAACGGTTGCCGCGGGCGTTGCCAAGGCGCTGGCGGATCACATCACCATTTCCGGTTTCGAAGGCGGGACCGGCGCATCGCCACTGACCTCGCTGACCCACGCGGGCCTTCCTTGGGAAATCGGGCTTGCGGAAACGCAGCAGACGCTCGTGCTCAACGGGCTTCGCAGCAGGGTTTCCGTCCAGGCGGACGGCGGGCTGCGCACCGGTCGTGACGTCGCCGTTGCCGCTTTGCTCGGCGCCGACGAGTTCGGTTTCGCGACTGCGCCGCTGATTGCGGCAGGCTGCATCATGATGCGCAAGTGCCACCTGAACACTTGCCCTGTCGGCGTTGCGACGCAGGATCCGGTCCTTCGCGCCCGGTTCGTCGGCCAGCCGGAACACGTCATCAACTACTTCTTCTTCGTCGCCGAAGAGCTTCGGGAAATCATGGCGAAGCTCGGCGTGCGGAAGCTCGAAGAGATGATTGGACGGACGGAAATGCTCGAGTCCGAGCCGCTCGTTGCGCACTGGAAGACCCGCGGTCTCGATCTGAGCAAGCTGCTTTACCAGCCGCCAACGAACGCCTGGGCAGAGCGCTTCAACTCGGAATACCAGACGCACCGTCTCGAGGACATCTTCGACCAGGACTTGGTCAAGTCGGCGCAGCCGGCGCTGGAAACGGGCGCCCCGGTCCGCATCGAACGCGACGTGCGCAACGTGAACCGAAGCATCGGCGCGATGCTGTCTGGTGAAGTTGCCCGCCGTTATGGTCACGCGGGGCTACCGTCGAACAGCATCCACGCGGTGCTTCGCGGGACCGTCGGCCAGAGCTTTGGCGCCTTCCTTGCGCATGGCGTGACGCTCGACCTCACAGGCGACGCCAACGATTATGTCGGCAAGGGCCTGTCCGGCGGCCGAGTGATCGTTCGCCAGCCACCGGAAGCCAACCGGGTACCCGGCGACAACATCATAGTCGGCAACACGGTCTTGTACGGCGCGATCACGGGTGAGGCCTATTTCAACGGCGTTGCGGGTGAGCGTTTCGCAGTTCGCAACTCCGGCGCCCTCGCAGTTGTCGAAGGCGCGGGCGATCATGCCTGCGAATATATGACGGGCGGTATCGTGGTTATTCTCGGCCCGGTTGGCCGGAACTTCGCAGCAGGTATGTCGGGCGGCATCGCCTACGTCTATGATCCGGATGGGAAGCTGGAAGCCCAGTGCAACAACGCTGCTGTCGACCTGGAGCCGCTGCGCGCAGTGCCTGGTTCGGGTGAAGGGCCGGCGGGCGAGGCGCTCGATGAGGACTTCTCGGCCGGCAACCCATTGTCATGGGACCTGGATCGCCTGCACGCGCTGCTGCAGCGCCATGCCGAAGCAACCGGGAGCACGACGGCGCGCGAGCTACTGGCTTCGTGGCCGCAGTCCGCATCCAGGTTCGTGAAGGTCACGCCGACGGAATATCGCAAGGCGCTTCAGCTGGACGGCTCGGAACACGAGACCGCAGCCGTCGCGGCCGCTTGAAGAATAGTGGAGTAGATCATGGGTGACCCCACCGGCTTCCTGAAGGTTGAGCGGCACGACCGCACCTATCGCCCGGCGCAGGAGCGTGTCGGCCATTGGCATGAGTTCGTGATCGATCGCGATCCAGCGGACTCCAGCAAGCAGGCTTCGCGCTGCATGGATTGCGGGATTCCGTTTTGTCACACCGGTTGCCCGGTCAATAACTTGATCCCCGACTGGAACGACCTGGTTTACAAGAACGACTGGTAGACCGCGATCAGCCGGCTGCATGAAACCAACAACTTCCCGGAATTCACGGGCCGAATCTGCCCGGCACCGTGCGAGGCTTCGTGCACGCTGAACCTTCAGGACACGCCGGTAACGATCAAGTCGATCGAATGTGAAATCATCGACCGCGCTTGGAACGAAGGCTGGGTCAAGCCGCAGCTTGCACCGCGGGGCACTGGCAAACGGATCGCGATTGTCGGGTCCGGCCCTGCAGGGCTGGCCTGCGCTCAGGAGCTTGCCCGTCGCGGACACAATCCGACGGTGTTCGAGAAGAATGACCGGATCGGCGGCCTGCTTCGCTACGGCATCCCGGACTTCAAGATGGAAAAGCATTTGATTGACCGGCGCCAGACGCAGATGGAAGCCGAAGGCGTGCTGTTCCGTACCGGCGTGCACATCGGCGTCGACGTGACCGTGGCACGACTGATGGACGATTATGACATCGTCGTTCTCGCCGGCGGAGCCGAGAAGCCGCGCGACCTTGAAGTGCCTGGCCGCGACTATGACGGCGTTCACTTCGCCATGGAATTCCTGACGCAGCAGAACAAGCGGAACGCCGGCGACCCGGAAGAGAAGGCCGCTGGAAACCGGACGATCAGCGCGAAGGGCAAGCATGTCGTCGTGATAGGCGGCGGCGACACGGGCTCCGACTGCATCGGGACCTCGCATCGGCAGGGTGCCGCCTCCGTCACCCAGCTCGAGATCATGCCGGAGCCGCCGGCGAAGGAGAACAAGCTGTTAAGTTGGCCGCATTGGCCGATGAAGCTGCGCACCTCCTCCTCACAGGAAGAGGGTGCGGACCGCGAATTCGCGATCGTCACGACAGAATTGCTCGGCGCCGACGGCAAGGTCACGACCCTGGTCTGCGAACGGGACGGCGAACGGGTGGAAATCAAGGCCGACCTCGTACTGCTGGCCATGGGCTTCCTGGGACCCCGCATCGAGGGCGCCGTTCAGCAAGCGGGGGTGAACCTTACCTCGCGCGGCAATGTCGATGCCGGGTTTGGGGAGTATCGCACATCCAATTCGCGCATCTTCGCCTGCGGCGATATGCGTCGCGGCCAATCGCTGGTAGTCTGGGCCATCCGCGAGGGCCGGGACTGCGCAGCGTCGATCCACGCGCAGCTGTCCGCAGAATCCCGGCGCGCAGCCTGATCGTGAACCAGCACAGCCCTGCGGGTGAGCGCCGGCCGGGCGCGATCGGCCAGAACCCTGACGTCCGCTATCTTGGCAAGCTGCTCGGCGACGTGATCCGCGATCAGTGCGGTCCGGCGATGTTCGAACGCATCGAACATATCCGCTCTGCGTCCGTGGATCGGCACCGCGGTGTGGAGGTCAAGGACCATGGCCTGGACGATCTCAGCCTTGATCAGACGCTGACCTTCGTCCGCAGCTTCATGCTGTTCTCGATGCTCGCCAACCTGGCGGAGGACCGTCAGGGCGTCGCTCGCGAAACTGGCGCCACGTTTGCGGATGCGCTCGAAGAGCTGCGAGTAGCCG
>JBJMUK010000037.1:0-20160 GCA_045811225.1 Sphingomicrobium sp.
CTTCGCCAGCTGGTGCGTGCCTTGCATTGGTGAGGCGCCCATTCTCGGCGATCTTCGCCGGCGTGGTGTGCGGATCGACGGCATTGCAATCCGTGACCGGCCCGAAGACGTCGCCCTCTTCCTCGCCAAGCATGGCGACCCCTACGATCGGATTGGGTCGGACGTTAACAGTCGGGTGCAGGTGGCGCTTGGCTCTTCCGGCGTTCCCGAGAGCTTCGTAGTTGATGGCCGCGGAGTTATCCGGTGGCAACATGTCGGAGCTGTCACCAGCGCCGACGTCCCCGAGGTGCTCGCCCAGCTGGAGGAAGCCCAATGAGGGCGCTGATCTTCGCGTGTGCGCTGCTCATGGCGGCTCCGTTAATGGCGGACAGCAATTTGCCGCCCGCGCAATGGGCGAACCAGCAGTTGCCGGACCCGGCCAAGGAGGCGCAGGCGAAGGCCCTAATGGAAGAGATCCGCTGTCTGGTCTGCCAGGGTCAGTCGATCGCGGACAGTGATGCCGATCTTGCCGGAGACATGCGCCACCTCATCCGCACGCGAATTGCCGCCGGTGAGAAGCCCGCGACGATTCGTACCTGGCTCATCCAGCGCTACGGGGACTGGGTCACCTATCGCCCGACCGGGGAGCCGGTGAACTGGCCGCTGTGGATCGCGCCGATACTCTTGCTGGTCGGTGGCGGCTTCCTGCTCCGCAAGCGCATCCGCTTCGGCAAATCGGCATGACCGGCTGGATCATCCTTCTTGCGCTGCTCATTTTCGCCGGTGGCGCTCTATGGCTGCTTGGGGTGCGCGGTCCGCTTCTGAAAATTTCCACGTCGGCCCTGCTCATCGGAGCGGCAGGTTATGCCTTCCAGGGCCGCCCGAATCTTGACGGCGCTCCGACTGTTGCCGGCAAGGCTGAAGGTCTTGAGCCATTGACCCGGGCGCGCCACGCCTTCTTCGGTGAATTCGGCCCGACGGAGCACTGGCTGCTGATGTCGGAGCGCATGGCGAGTCGCGGCAATAGCGCCGATGCCGCAGGGATTCTCCGCTCTGGTGTTCGCGAGCATCCCGGCGATCCAGCATTGTGGGTGGGTCTCGGTAATGCCCTGGTCGATCACGCGCACGTCATGACGCCACCTGCGGAACTGGCATTTGCCCGCGCGGAGCAACTGGCCCCTGGCCATCCTGCAGCACCATTTTTTCGTGGCTTGGCCTTCGCCCGCTCGGGAGATCCTGCGCGTGCAATCGGCATTTGGCAGGAATTGCTCGCCAGCGCTCCGGCAGATGCAAGCTGGCGTCCGCTGGTGGAGGACGGCGTTGCTGCTTTGACTCCGGTCGCCCTGCGACAGCAGCAGATGCAGGGGGCACCGGCACGCTAATCACCCCGGCCGGTCTGCTCCTGTAGGACGTCGATCTTCTTGGACGCCTCAGCTTTCGACAAAGTGGAGTCGAATTGCTCGCCGGCTTCTTCGCTAAGCGTCTGCAGGTAGGACGCCTGCGCTCCGGTCATCTGTTCGTCGCCAGTTACCCAATCGTCAGGGTCCTTGACTGCGTTGGAAGTCGGATGCTGCTTTGGATTATCCGGAAGTGCGTCTGACATTGGTACACCTTTTCAAACACTTGATCAGGTGCACCAACGCCGACGTTCTCTTTGTGTTCCGCTACCCCGCAGGGGCGAATGGCAGATCCAGCGCCTCCGCTACGGCCTGATGCCTGATCTTGCCGCCGGAGACGTTCAGGCCGTTTGCCAGGTGCGCATCCCCCTTCATCGCATCCTTTGCACCCAGGTTCGCGATCTTGAGGGCGAATGGCAAGGTGGCATTGTTGAGCGCGAAAGCGCTGGTGCGGGACACTGCACCGGGCATGTTGGCAACGCAGTAGTGTATCACGCCATCGATCTCGAAGACGGGGTCGTCGTGCGTGGTCGCATGGCTGGTTTCGAAGCAGCCGCCCTGGTCGATTGCAATGTCCACCAGTACCGAGCCGCGCTTCATCGTCTTGAGCATGTCACGAGTGACCAGTTTCGGGGCTGCAGCACCCGGAACAAGCACGGCGCCGATCACCAGCTCAGCTTCCTCCACCGCCCGGGCAATGGCTGCCCGGCTGGCGTAGGCCGTTTTGATCTGGCTCGAGAAGAACATGTCGAGCTCGGCGAGCCGGTCGTTGTTGATGTCGTAGATGGTGACATCCGCACGCATGCCGGTGGCCATTTGCGCCGCATTCACGCCGGCCACCCCGCCCCCTAGGATCGCGACCTTCGCCGGTGCTACGCCGGGCACTCCGCCCAGCAGGACGCCCCGGCCGCCTTGCTCTTTCTCAAGATAATGCGCGCCGACCTGTACGGACATTCGGCCCGCCACTTCGCTCATGGGCTTCAGCAGGGGCAGGGCGCCGCTGCGGGAAGTCACGGTTTCGTAGGCGATGCAGGTCGCGCCAGAATTCATCAGTCCTTCCGCCTGCGCCTTGTCCGCTGCGAGGTGGAGATAGGTGAAGAGGATATGCCGCGATTCCAGCAGGGCGATTTCCTGCGGCTGCGGCTCCTTAACCTTCACGATCATGTCCGCGGCAGCGAACACCTCGGCCGCTGTGGGCAGGATAGTCGCTCCCGCTTTCTTGTAGGCATTGTCGGGGCAGTCGATCCCGCTGCCCGCATGCGTTTCCACCACCACCTCATGTCCGGCAGCAGTCAGTTCGGCAACCGAGGCGGGGGTCAGCCCGACGCGGTACTCATGGTTCTTGATTTCCTTGGGCACACCAATCCGCATGGATCGTTCTCGCTACGTGATGTTGTATGCGCGACGCTATAGACCGGCCTTGCCCCCTTGTCCCGACAGATTGCAGCTACATATCCACAGTGATAGGGGGCCCGCTGCCGCTGTTGATGCGGCATATCGCAGTCGGCCTAGGCAGATCATCAGGGTATGAACATTACCGCCACCGGCGGCGCTGAACCCCAGGTTCCCGATGAAGAGGGCCAAGGTCACGCTCAAGGCTCTCTCGCGAAACTCGCCGTCGGTGCGATCGGTATCGTCTTTGGCGATATCGGCACGTCGCCCATCTACGCTTTCCGCGAGACTTTCGCGGGGCACCACAAGCTCGCGCCGGACTCCCTCCACGTCTACGGCGTTCTAAGCCTCATCTTCTGGTCCATGATGATCATCGTGACCCTGAAGTATGTCACGATCATCATGCGGGCGGACAACAAGGGCGAGGGCGGAAGCCTCGCCCTGCTTGCGCTGATCAACCGTACGCTGGGCGGGAAGCGACGCTGGACCGGTGGGATCGTGCTGCTGGGCGTGTTCGCAACCGCGCTCTTTTACGGCGACTCCATGATTACTCCGGCCATGTCGGTTCTCTCGGCCGTGGAAGGTCTCACGACGGTCAATGCCGGTTTCCAGCCATTCGTGATCCCCATCGCCGTAGTGATCCTGGTTTGTCTGTTTGCGATTCAGTCCCGCGGGACGGCGAAGGTGGGTCTTCTGTTTGGCCCGATCATGATCGTTTATTTCGTGAGTATCGCCGTACTCGGCATCATCCACATCGTGGAGATGCCTTCGATCATCATTCACATGTTGAACCCGCTAGCTGCGTTCACCTTTTTCTTCGCCGATCCAATGCGCGCTTTCGTCGCGCTGGGTTCCGTGGTGCTGGCGGTAACCGGCGCCGAAGCGCTCTATGCCGACATGGGGCACTTTGGCCGGAACCCGATCAAGATATCATGGGTGTCCTTCGTTCTTCCGGCGCTCCTTTTGAACTATCTTGGGCAGGGCGCGATGCTGCTGTCGCAGGATGCGGCCCAGGCGATCGAGACAGTGAAGAACCCATTTTTCTTCCTGGCGCCGGAAACGCTTCGACTTCCACTCGTGCTGCTCGCCACGGCAGCAACGGTGATCGCCAGCCAGGCAGTCATCTCCGGCGCCTTCTCGGTGACGCAGCAGGCGATCCAGCTGGGATTCATGCCGCGACTGCGGATTCGGCACACCAGCGAAAGCGCCGCGGGCCAGATCTACATCCCGCTGATCAACTGGGCACTCATGGTCATGGTGATTGCGCTGGTCGTCAGCTTCGGTTCGTCCACCAACCTTGGCGCGGCGTACGGAATCGCAGTCACCGGCGCCATGCTGATCGACGGAGTATTAATCGCCGTGGTCCTGCGCCAGATGTGGAACTGGAACCGGTTCATCTCCATCACGCTGCTGACCATCTTCTTCACGGTCGACGGCCTCTATCTGGCGGCGAATCTGCTGAAGGTGCCCGAGGGGGGCTGGTTTCCGCTGCTGGTGGGCGTCATCGCCTTCACCCTTCTGACGACCTGGGCCCGGGGGCGGCAGCTGCTGCTGAGCCGAATGAACGAGGAATCCCTGCCGCTGGAAGTCTTCATCAAGTCGGCGTCCAACAGCGCGACCCGCGTGGGGGGAACGGCCGTTTATATGACCAGCTCATCAGCAGGCGTGCCCCATGCGCTGCTGCACAACCTCAAGCACAACAAGGTCCTTCATGAGCGCATCATGCTGCTCACCGTGAAGATTGAGGACGTTCCTTACGTGAAGGCCGAGAAACGGGTCGAAGTGAAGGACCATAGTTCTGGCTTCTTCCGGGTCATCCTGCGCTACGGCTTCATGGAAGATGTCGATGTTCCCGCCGAGCTTATGAACATCAAGAAGTGCGGTGCCGCCTGCAAGATGATGGACACCAGCTTCTTCCTCGCAAGGCAGACCCTTATCGCCACGGCGCATCCGGGCATGGCCATCTGGCGTGAAAAGCTCTTCGGCTGGATGCTTCGAAACGCGGAAAGCGCAATGGAGTTCTTCAAGCTCCCTCCCAATCGGGTGGTCGAACTCGGAAGCCAGGTGGAAATCTGAACCTCGGCGCTGCTTCGGCATTGCGCTTTCATGAATGACATCGTTTCCTGGGTCGCCACTTTGGCAACCATCGTCGCGGCCTGCATGACCGCTTCCAACTTGGGCTCCCGGATCACCGGCTATGGGTTCGCGATCTTTACGGTCGGGTCAGTCGCCTGGTTCGCCCTTGGGATGCTCACGCATCAGCCGGCGCTCGTCTGGACCAACATCGTGATGACGATCCTCAACCTGTTCGGCGTCTGGCGCTGGCTGGGGCGGCAGGCCAAGGTGGAAGAGGGGGCACGAACGGCCGCAGCCGCCAGTCAGGAGACGCCGGGTGAAGCATTGTTTCCAGTGTCGCTGCTGACCAGCGCGGCTGTCCACTGCGGCGACGGTAATCTGGGGACCTGTGTCGATGCCATGGCAGGCTGTACCAGCGGTCGAGTCGCCTACATCGTCGTCGGCCAGGGCGGTGTCGCCGGAGTCGGCGAGCAGCTGCGGCGGCTGCCTTGGCGCGACAGCCACTTCGACGGTGACCGGCTCGTGACCCGGATCGGTCGAGGCGAGTTCGAGCGACTGGACATGGTCGAACGCGATCGCTGGCCGGAAGCGTGAGCGCGCTCATCATCACGGCGGAATTGGGAGCGAGCGATCAGGCGTGGCTGAACGATCTTCGGCGGAAGCACTTTCCTCCCGATCGCAACCAGTTGGACGCACATCTTACCATGTTCCATGCGCTCCCGCCCTCGTCTGAAAGGGAGGTTCGAAACCGTCTGGGCGACTTCGCTCGAGAGGCGCCGCCATCTGCCCAGATCGCGGGTCTCATGAATCTTGGCGGAGGTGTCGCTTACCGCGTGGTTTCAGATGATCTCGACCGCATCCGGGACCAACTCGGCGCAACCTTCCACGGCCTTGTTACGGCGCAGGACGCGGGAGGATGGCGGCCGCACGTCACCATTCAGAACAAGGTGACGCCTAATGCCGCGCGTGAACTACTTCAAAAGCTGGAAAGCGGGTTCAGCCCCCGGCCGATCGCCATCTCGGGACTTGGGCTCCACCGCTATCTCGGTGGCCCATGGGAAAGGCTGCACGTCTATCCTTTCCGTGGGTGTTAGCTGACGTCACCTACGCCGTCGCAATTGAGCTCGAACGCCGCTAGCCCCGCCTCCATCACGGACGCGAGCATCGGCATGTCCAGAAGCTCGTCGATCGCCGCGTCGCTGCCCGTGGCGAGGCTTTGCGCTTCGTCCATTGCCTCGTCCCAGTCCGCCACTTCGTACGTGCCCTGACCAACCCAGCAAAAGGCCACCACTTCGGCCAGCTGGTCCTCACCCAGGTCTTCGAAGGCCGCGCGAAGCTCCTCCTCGACGCTGTCATTGATCGTGTCATCGAGAACGGAAAGCGCGCCTTCCTCTTCATCGTCGACGTTGTCGGCCGCTTCATTGCCGTCATAATCCGTCGGAGTCTGCGCTTCATATTCGCGCGCCCGAAGGATGATTCGGCACAGTGTATCGAGCGGGGTCAACGGATCCATCAAGCACCTCCAACTTGTCCGCTTAACGAGATCAACCGTAAGCGGTTCCTCGCGTTGACCGGCTTGGCGCTCCGACCTATATCGCCGCGGCCCGCGCCGATCCGGCGCGTCACATGGCGACATGGGGCGGAGTAGCTCAGCTGGTTAGAGCAGCGGAATCATAATCCGCGTGTCGGGGGTTCAAGTCCCTCCTCCGCTACCATCGGTCATCGTCCCGATCCCCGAACCTTGCGGGCGCCACGTGGAACTCATCAAACGGGGTAAGCCCCCGGCCGATTGAGGGTCTCACCCGCGTGAACCGCCGTGGGCAAAGTCGCCTATATAATATGCGTTCACTCGCTTTCGGTTTGCGGGGGTAGAAGCTCGGAGCAACAAGATGGACATGCGCGTCGACGCCCACTACCTGCCTGTGTACCACGCCGGTGAGATCAATCGTTGCCCGGGTTGCCTACGGACGCAGTGGCTAGTTGGGCGTTGCACCGCAGAATGCGCCTTTTGTGGGTCGGCCCTTCCGTTGAAACATGCCAATCCCGAGGGGTTGAGGGACGGTCCAAGGCCTTCCGAGACTTAGCCGGTCCGCCACTCCGACATTCTGCTAGAATCCGATATAGATCTGCAGCTCCGGCTGCGGTTCCCGAACGAGTAAAGCGCGCAGCAGCTCCTGGTAGCGCTCCTCCATCTCCAGATGTGCCGCCCGCGCATGAGGATGCCGCGCCTTTGCCGCTGCAAGCCTCTCCTGCGTCGCCCGCCGCTGATAATATTGAAAATCAGCCTCCATTGTGCCCTCCTCAAACCGTCGTCGCAGGTCTGCGGGCAGGCAACGATACGTAATCCACCTAGAAAAAGGAGGGCGTGTTCGCTGTCGGCGGGGGCTGTTCTGGGAATTCTACTAGGGTGGGCTAACGCATTATGCTGAGCGTTCTCAGCGCCAAGACCCCTGCTAGCGCGTCCTGGCCGAGTTTTGCGCGATGGTCTGCTTGGACGCGTCGCGGCGCTTCTTTTCTTCCACGATGAGCTTGTAGGCGATGTAATATTTGAAGATGTTGCTGACGTAGGTGACGGTTTCTGGCCCGCTCCGCTCCGCAGCCACCTGCTCGACGCTGCCGAACCACACGTTAGGGTTAAGGCCTCGAGACGCCGCTTCGCGCCGAAGTTGCCGGACTTTGCCCGGTCCGGCGTTGTACGAGGCGAAGGTGAACAACTCCGTGTTGAGGCGGTCCATCGGCTCATTGGCGAAGTACCGGTCACGCAAGAAGCTCATATATTTGACGCCGGCGTGGATGTTGGGCGGGAGTTGATGGACGTCGCCGACGGCGAGTTCCTCGCCCGTTTTCGGCATCAGTTGCATCACTCCGATGGCACCGACGCCGCTTCGGGCATTCTGGTCAAGGCGGGACTCCTGATACCCCTGGGCGGCCATCAGCAGATAATCGAAGTCATATTTCTGGCCATATTGGCGGAAAAGGTTGACCGTTGCCAGGAACTTGGCGCGCTCCGCCTTGGAGTTGGCGTCCTTCACATAATCGGGGTTTTGCAAATAGCGCTTGTTAAGGACGGCACCGGTCGCACTCTTCAATCCATATTGATGGATGAAGCCGTTCAGCGAAGCAGCCAGCTTCGGGCTGCTCTTCCTGATCGCCACCGCGAGATTTCCGCCAGCATGTACCGGAGCCTGCTCGCTGAGGACCAGGTTCGGAAACAGGTTCTTCCAAAATAGAGCCAGGTAATTGTCGACGACCGTTGCTGGAATGAGCTTGGCATTCACCATCTCCAACAAATCGTCGTCTTCCAGGTTCTCGGGCGCTGGCTGAATGTCGACAGGTGCTTTGCCGCTCTTTCGAAGAGCCTGGTTGAGCCGTTGCAGGCTCTGAAAATAGCTTGAGCTCTTGCGGACGAAGACTGTCTTCCCTGACAGCTCTGCCGCAGATGCCAGGGGAGATGTGCCCGGCCCCGAAACCTGGACTTCGTTGACTTCGGTGCGGGTTGGAGTGGTGAAGTCCACCACTCGCGAACGGTCAGGCGTGACAGTGAGCTGGGCCGCCACCATGTCGACTTTGCCCGCCACGAGCTCCGGTAGAAGCCGATCCCTGGCAATTGGCAGAACGACTACGAAAACCCAAGGATGATCCTTCGGCAAAGCAGCGTTCAGCTGGTCTTCGTACAATTTCATATATTCGTACGAGAGGCCTCGCTGCACGCCATTGGCTATGTAGTAAAAGGTGCGGCTGAACGGGGCGGCTACGCGGATGATGCGCCGCTCTACCATTGCGTCCAGGTCCCCCGTGAATGGCTGGCTCAGCTTCGTCCGGAGGTAGTCCGGCAGGGCAAGCTCGTAGGCTGGAGGGGGGACCGACCCGTCGCTGCTGGCCCGTCCCGTCTCGTTTTGCTCACCGGACGCACTACCGTGCCGGCCAGGCGAGCAGCTTTGGAGCGCGGTCAAGATCAGCAGGCCGTGGCTGAGGATTTGCGTTGATCGGCGCATGGTGTCGCCTTTGCGCCGCCGCGCCCCGCTCGCCATCGGGTAAACCCGCGAAGCCCGAAGGAAAAAAGCGGTCCGACAGCGGATGCGCTGTCGGACCGCAATCAAAACGGCGCGTCTCGGTGAGGGGACGGGCGTTTCGTGGACTGCGCGCGGGGGGACCATGCGGCAGTCAATCTGCGAGCTACGGGCACCGCGGCACTGAAGAAATACGGGTGAATCATTAGAGTAAAGAAATGCTCCCCCGATGTCAGTCAAACGTGAGGCATTGGCATGGCATTGCGGTTCAGGTTCTCCTCCATCTTGTCGGCCATGGCCACATACTCCGCCGCCATCCGCTTCAACGCCGCGACTTCGCCTTCGTCAGACCTGAGCGCGGCCGCGCGGACGCATATCGCCGCCAGTTTGCGCAGGTGAGTGACATCGGAGGGCAGGGTGATCATGAGGAAGCGGTAGTGCCCAGAGGCGAGGCGGACAGCCGGGATGACTACTGACCCCGGCTCTCCCGCAACAACGATCGACGCTGAAGGATATGTGTGACGTCATGACGTCGGGCCCCTCGACCGAGACGCGATCCTCCCCCAGCCAGCTCCCCTGAGGGAGCACCCAAGTGCCTCTTTTAGAGAAATTAACCTCATCCGCTTACTTGCGGCTGCATGGGTTGGAGGATGTGGAACCTGTTTCTGCTTTCGATCGCCGCCGTCGCCGCTCCGGCGCGCGCGGCGGACGTCGACCTGTTTTCCCCTGACACGCTCTCTCTCAGTGGCGACGGTCGCCTCGTCCTCGCTGATGGTGAGGAGAGTTGGCTCGACGAGGGATTCGGAAAGCTCCGTGCCAGCGGATCGGACGGAGACTGGCGCGCCAAGCCGGAACTTGGGACGGTCGACCTGATCTGGCAGCCCAAAATCGGCTTCGCATGGTCGGCCACGGTCGTCGGCACGTTGCAAGGTGGAGAGAGGACCGAAGCGGGCCTCAGCGAAGCGTTTGTAAGTTACAAGCCGATGCGCGGTGAAAAGCTGCGCTTCTCGGCCAGAGCAGGCCTGATGTGGCCGCCCGTGTCCCTCGAACATGGCGGATCCGACTGGCACGTGCTCGACACGGTGACACCGTCAGCAATCAACAGCTGGATCGGCGAGGAAGTGCGGCCGGTGGCGGTGGAAGCGACGCTTGGTACGCAGGCCGCGGAGAATGATCTAAGTTTCACCGTGGCGCTGATGGCAGCGAACGATACTGCCGGCACGCTGCTAACGTTTCGAGGCTGGGCCTTGCACGATCGGAAGACATTGGCCTTCCATCGGCAGCCGCTTCCTCCGCTGGTCGAGTTGGTCGAATATGTGCAGCCGCAGTTCACCACGCCGTTGCTGGACGTGCCGGCAGGGTTTGCGCAACGCCCCGGCTATTATGCGAGGTTCGTCTGGACGCCGCCGCTGCCCGTGCGCGTGGAAGTCGTCCATTACGACAATCGCGCCGATCCGGAGGCGGTTAACGCGGACATGGAATGGGGTTGGCGCACCCGTTTCGACAATCTTGGTATCGCTGCGCGCCTTGGCGAGAACAGTGGCATCAAGGCGCAGGCCATGAAGGGCACGACCCGAATGGGCTTCGTCGAGAATGATCGCCGCTGGATCGACGCGGATTTTCGCTCGGCTTTCCTGCTGCTGACGCACGATCTTGGGAAATCCCACCTGGCCGCCAGAGGTGAGATATTCACCATCCGCAATCACGGATCCTACGTCACGCCTGAAGAGGACGAGAAGGGATGGGCGGTGACTCTGGCAGCGCGGAAAGAAATATCCGCGAATATCAGCGTGGTGGGTGAAGTACTTCACGTGGATAGCAAGCGGAAGCAGCGGCACGAAGTCTCGCTTGCTGCACGCCAGCCACAGACGCAGGTTCAACTTGTGCTGCGAGGGCGCTGGTAACCATCTTTCGCGAAAGGCTGTTTACGATCTCCATTTAAATGTGGGTGGATGGTTCGGGCGTTTGCAGCATTGAGTCTCATGGTTCTGGTGCCCGCCGCTCCTTGTGCGGCGGGGGCGTTGCTCGTCCGCGTCGTCGATGCGAGCGGACGACCCGTGCCGAACGCCGTCGTCACGGTTCGCCCCTCCACCGGGCTCCTGCCGATGAAGGTCACCCGCAAGTATTCCGTCACCCAGGAGGACCTGCAGTTCCACCCGTTCGTGCTGGTGGTGCCGCAGGGTGCAACGGTCTCGTTCCCAAATCTTGATGACACGAAGCACCAGGTTTACAGTTTTTCGCCAGCGAAGAAGTTCGAACTGAAACTGTTCGCTCGCGACCAGTCGCGCAGCGTGCGGTTCGACAAAGCCGGCATCGTTCCCCTGGGCTGCAACATTCATGATTCGATGACGGCCTTTGTCGTCGTTGCCGACAGCGCCTGGACTGCTGCGACCGACGGCCGCGGCGTCGTGCGATTTCCGGACGTGCCGAACGCCGCAGCTTCGATGACGATATGGCATCCCTACCTTCGTGCGCCGGCAAATCAGATCGTCCGTGCCCTTCCGGCTGGCCGCTCGAATGAGGCCGTATCGGTTCGCCTGCGCCCAGCGCCCGTGCACAATATGGGCGGTTATTGATGCTCCGGTTCCGCTCCCTTAGCGCCCGTCTCACGGTGCAGTTCGCTCTGCTGTTTGCGGCGGCAATGGTTGCAGTGTCCGCAACGCTGTCGACGTTGATCGCCGGTGCGGCGTCGCGCCAGGTCGAAAGCCAGCTGCAATCGAGCGGAGCAGTGTTCGACCGGCTCTGGCAGGTACGGAGCAGCGAGCTTCAGAATGCGGCAGAGCTGCTGGCCCGGGATTATGGGTTCCGCGCAGCGGTCGCAACCGGGGACCACGCAACCACTCGATCGGCTCTCGACAATGCAAAGGTGCGACTGAAGGTCGGAACCGCCTTTCTGGTCGGGATCGACGGACGGGTCGTTGGAGTGAGCCCGGATCATGCCCCGATGCTATGGAATGCTCTGGATTCCGGACGGCTCGCGGGCATTGCCGCTATCGAAGGCCGCACGCGGCAATTGACCGCGGCACCGGTGCTTGCGCCGAATCTCGTCGGTTGGGTCGTTTTTGCGGCCGACGTGGATCGGCGCGAAATGCGTGGGCTGGAACGACTTTCAGCCATACCGCTCCATGCGAAGGTGTTAGTACGCAGGGGCACAGGCTGGGTCGACGCTACAGGGCACCAGCTCAGCCTCGACGGAGAGTCGGCAGCTGCCTTTGAGCGCCAGGTCCGCACTCGGGAGGCATCCCAGATGGATGTGGCGGGTGAGCGGTCGATCACGCTTGCCAAGAGGCTCCCGAGCTTCACCGGCGAAGGTGAGGGCGTTCTGCTGCTGGCCTATTCCCAGTCTCGCGCGCTCGCCTCCGAGCGGAAGCTGCAACTTGCGCTTGCCGGATTGACGCTGCTGGGGCTCGCCCTGGTCGCATTCGCGACATGGCGGGCGTCAGGAAAGATCACTCGCCCCCTGGCGCGCCTCGACGATGCCGCGAGCCGGCTCGCTGCGGGTGAACGAGTAACCGTTCGCGTGGAGGGCGAAGACGAGCTTGCGCGACTGTCGGCAAGTTTCAATGACATGGCCGAAAAGATCGAAGAGCGTGAGCGCAAGATCACGCACCTGGCCTTCAATGACGTGCTGACCGGCCTTCCGAACCGGACGATGTTCCAACGTCACCTCGACCAGTGTCTTCGCGACATGAAGGACGCACCGACCACGTTGGCTCTCCACTGTCTGGACCTGGACCATTTCAAGTCGGTCAACGACACGATGGGACATCCGGCAGGCGACACATTGCTGATCAATGCCGCCGATCGAATCGCGCAGGCATCACGGGGGCATTTCGTCGCTCGGCTGGGCGGCGACGAATTCGTCGTTGTGCAGAATGCGGTCAACGGACCGAACGGCGTCGAGCAACTCGCGCGAGCCCTGCTCAAAGCTATCGGCGAGCCGCTCGAGGTCGAGGGGCAGCAGATCGTCCCTTCGACCAGCATTGGCATTGCAATCGGCCCGATCGACGGCGCTACGAGCGGTGACCTGCTCAAGAATGCCGATCTTGCGCTCTATCGCGCGAAGGAGGCAGGCCGCAGCACCTTCGCCTTCTTCGAGGAAACCTTGAACCAGCGCGCGCAGGAACGCCGCAAGGTCGAACACGACCTTCGGATCGCGCTCGAGAAGGGTCAGTTCGAACTTTACTACCAGCCCTTGTTCGACCTGGACAAAGGCGCGATCGGCTCCTTCGAGGCGCTGCTTCGGTGGAATCATCCAACCCGTGGTCAGATCGCACCCATCGATTTCATTCCGATCGCGGAGGATACCGGCCTGATCGTTCCGATCGGAGCGTGGGCTATGCGTGAAGCTTGCCGTCAGGCAACTTCCTGGCCCGAGCATATGCGGGTGGCGGTCAACGTCTCACCGATTCAGTTTCATCGGCCCGGCCTGTACGAGATCGTGATGCAGGCGCTTGCTGCAAGCAATCTCGACCCCTCACGGCTGGAGATCGAGATCACGGAATCGATCTTCCTCAAGGGCGGCGATGCGACTTTGAAGCTGCTCCACAACCTGCGCTCGCTCGGTGTCCGGATCGCACTCGACGATTTCGGTACCGGCTACTCGTCGCTCAGTTATCTGCAGAGCTTCCCGTTCGACAAGCTGAAGATCGACCGTAGCTTTATTCAGGACCTCCTCACGCGGCCCGGCGCCGTCGCAGTCGTTCGCGCCATCACGGACCTTGCCGGGGCGCTGGGGATGGAGACGACCGCGGAAGGCGTGGAAGAAGACAGCCAGCTCGACGAACTCCGCAACCAGGGCTGCTCGTCTGTCCAGGGTTTCCTGTTTGCTCGGCCCATGGCGGCGAAGGACGTTGCCACCATGTTGGGCACGGATCGCCGGGACGACGGCAAGGCAGAGCAGCAGGTCGCCTGAAAAGCAAACGCCCGGACCGTCTAGCGATCCGGGCGTCCTGCGTGACGATTGCTCGTCAGCCCCCTTTTGGGCCTCTTGAGCGCCGCTTCCCCAAACGTTGCTCAATCCCGAACTAAGCCTCAGGGGCGATCATTCGAGAGGGCGAACTTGCGGCTTATCCTCGCCCTTGTCACGAGGCGATGCAGCATGGCGGTGCTTTTGCGCATCGCATGTGTCTGACCAGCAACAGCAGTAGGGTAGATTGCCAGCGGCACAAGTGCCGCTTAGGACGCCGCCCATGCGTATCTCTCGAGCATTTCTACCCGTCCTGAAGGAAAGCCCCTCGGACGCCCAGATCGTCAGCCACAAGCTGATGCTCCGTGCCGGCCTGGTGCGTCAGACTGCCGCCGGCATTTATGCCTGGCTTCCCATCGGGCTTCGCGTCCTGCGCAAGATCGAGCAGATCGTGCGCGAGGAGCAGGATCGCGCCGGCGCAATCGAAATGCTGATGCCGACGATCCAGTCGGCCGATCTGTGGCGGGAAAGCGGGCGCTATGACGCCTACGGCCCGGAAATGCTGCGCATCCGCGATCGCCATGACCGCGAAATGCTCTACGGCCCGACCAATGAGGAGATGCTGACGGCCCTCTTCCGGGACGATGTGAAAAGCTACCGCGACTTGCCGCGCACTCTGTATCATATCCAATGGAAATTCCGGGACGAGGTCCGGCCTCGCTTCGGCGTCATGCGCGGGCGTGAGTTCCTGATGAAGGACGCGTACAGTTTCGACCTCGACGAGGCCGGGGCGCGTCAGAGTTATTATACGCAGATGCTCGCTTATCTGCGCACCTTCCAGCGGCTCGGCATCCAGGCGGTTCCGATGAAGGCTGCGTCAGGACCTATTGGCGGCGACCTGAGCCACGAGTTCATCGTTCTTGCGCCGACCGGCGAAAGCGAAGTCTTTTACGACGCGGCCTTCGAGGAGTTCGACTGGTCGCAGTCCGGCTTGGAATATGGAGATGCGGCAGGGCTCCAGGGCCTCTTCGATCGGGTCAGCTCGACTTACTCGGCCACCGACGAAACTCATGACGAAGCCCGCTGGGCCGGGATCGCTCCGGATCGTCAGCGCACCGGCAGGGGCATCGAGGTCGGCCACATCTTCTATTTCGGCGACAAATATTCCGCGTCCATGGGGCTGAAGGTGTCCGGATCCGACGGGTCCATGGTGACCCCGATGATGGGCAGTTACGGTATTGGCGTCTCGCGCCTCGTTGGTGCGATCATCGAGGCGAGCCATGACGATGCGGGCATTGTGTGGCCGGAAAGCATTGCACCCTGGCTGTTCGGGATCGTCACAATGCGGGGCGACGATGCGGCCAGCATTGCAGTCGCGGAGGACATCTATTCCAAGGTGCGGGCAATTGGCGACATTGCGCTCTACGACGATCGTGACGAACGCGGCGGTGCAAAGCTCGCGTCGATGGATTTGATCGGCGTGCCCTGGCAGATCATTATCGGGCCGCGCGGGGTGGCTCAGGGGACCGTCGAAATGAAGCACCGCGGTACGGGTGAGAAGCAGGAGATCAGCATCGAGTCCGCACTTGCGAGGCTTACTGCATGATCCTTAACCGCTACGAGCGGATGATTGCACGACGTTACTTGCTCCCGGGCAAGGGCGAGGGGTTCATCTTCCTTGTCGCAGCGATTAGTCTGGGCGCCGTCGCGCTCGGCGTTGCGGCGCTGATCATCGTCATGAGCGTGATGAATGGCTTCCGTGCGGAGTTGTTCGACAAGATCGTCGGTCTTAACGGGCACGCTGTGATCCAGGGCTATGAAGGCCGCCTCAACAATTGGGAGCAGATCGCAGCGACGGCGCGCAAGACTCCGGGTGTGACCTCGGCCGTGCCGCTGATCACGCAGCCGCTAATGGCGTCGGCCAATGGCCGGGTTGAAGGCGTGCTTGTCCGGGGTGTCCGTCCCGAGGATCTCAAGTCCACCAAGATCATCACGGACAATGTGAAAGCTGGTGACATCAATACCGTTTCGCCGGGCAGTGGGCGCGTGGCCATTGGATCGGGCCTGGCCAGCATGCTCGGTGCCGGGCCCGGAAGCGAGATCAGTCTGATCAGCCCCGAAGGCCGGTCTACGGTTGTTGGGACTGTGCCGCGCATCGTTACCTACACCGTGGGCGCCATCTTCGAGGTTGGCGTGTACGATTACGACAAGAGTTTCGTCGTTATGCCGATGCAGGACGCTCAGACCTTGCTGATGATGGGCAACCAGGTGGGCATGATCGAAGTCCAGACCGCGGACCCGGACAAGGTGGGAGAGATCCTCGCCCCATTGCAGCCCGCAGTGCAGGGCAGGGGCGTCATCAGCGACTGGCGTCAAATGAATTCCGCCCTGTTCGAAGCGTTGGAGATCGAGCGCGTGGCGATGTTCGTCGTTCTGTCGCTGATCGTCCTGGTCGCGGTGTTCAATATCCTGTCGTCCCTGATCATGCTGGTCCGTGCCAAGACCCGCGACATCGCCATCCTGCGCACAATGGGCGCGAGCCGGCGCGGGCTGATGAAGGTGTTCATGACCGTCGGTGTGACGATCGGTTCGCTTGGCATCATCCTCGGCATCATTCTGGGAGCCATCTTTCTGTTCTTCCGCCAGGGGGTGGTGGATGCGATTCAATTCCTGACCGGCCAGAACCTTTGGGATCCTTCCGTGCGATTTCTCTCGGAACTACCTTCGAAGACGGATCCGTTCGAGGTGACGGCCATCGTCTTGACGGCGTTGGTGCTGTCCTTCCTTGCCACGCTCTACCCGGCCTGGAAGGCGGCGAGCACGGATCCCGTGCAGGTACTCCGTTATGAATAGTCCGGTACTCGAAACCGTCGGCCTGAAGCGGAGCTTCACGCAGGGTGACGTCACCATCGACGTGCTGCGCGGCGTTAACCTGGCGATCAAGCCAGGGGAGATTGTCGCACTTTTAGGCCCATCGGGATCGGGCAAGTCGACGTTGCTGCAGGCGGTGGGCCTGCTCGAAGGCGGCTTCGAAGGCGTGATCAGACTGGGCGGCAAGGAAGCGGCGGCGCTCGATGACGACGGTCGAACTGAATTGCGTCGCGAACTGCTCGGCTTCGTCTACCAGTTCC
This sequence comes from Sphingomicrobium sp., assembly GCA_045811225.1. Lineage (GTDB taxonomy): Bacteria > Pseudomonadota > Alphaproteobacteria > Sphingomonadales > Sphingomonadaceae > Sphingomicrobium. The sequence continues at coordinate 16,895 of JBJMUK010000037.1, forward strand.
ATCACCTGCTGCCGGAATTCGACGCTCGGGAGAACGTGATCCTGCCGCAGCTCGTGCGCGGCAAGGATCATCCCGAAGCCCGGGCTCGAGCTGAAGAACTCCTCACCGTGCTCGGCCTGGGCAAGAGGTTGGATCATCGTCCGGCCAAGCTTTCCGGTGGCGAGCAGCAGCGCGTGGCAGTCGCTCGTGCGCTCGCCAATCGACCGCCGCTCATCCTTGCGGACGAGCCGACGGGCAACCTTGATGAAGCGACCGCGGACACCGTTTTCGCCGAGTTCATCAGCCTCGTTCGTGAGGAAGGAAGTGCGGCGCTTGTGGCGACTCACAACGAGCGCCTCGCCGCTCGCATGGACCGGGTGGTCAGGCTGCACGAAGGGCAGCTGGATTGAGGGACCCCTATCGGCGCGAGGGCGTTAGCTCCCCCATGCGACGAATGAACCCGAGCACCATCGCATTGATCGCCGGGGCCGTGATCGTCCTGCTTCTGGCGATCGTCCTGATGACCCGGCGGGGCGACGAGGATCAGGACAAGTTGACCGGCAACGAGACTTCGGCTGCCGCGAGCGAACCCGAGAAGCGCTGCGCCAGCCAGGCCACTTACGACCTGATCAAGCGGGAGCTATTCCGCCGAGCCGCTCAAGTGCGCGGTAGCGATCAGGCGGCGTTCGACAAGCTCGCCGCCTACGCTTCGATCCGCATGGAGCGTCCCGTCCTCGAGTCCGAAGACAAGGGCAAGAGTAGCGTCAGTTGCTCCGGCGCACTATCGCTCGATCTGCCGCCTGGCGTTGCTGTCGTGGGTGGACGCCGCACGCTCAGCGCCGAGGTCGATTACGGTCTGCAGCGGGCTGCGGACGGTAGTGGGGAGGTCCTCACGCTGAGCAATGCCGATGCAATAATTACGCCTTTGGCCACTCTTGCTCGCAGTAGCGCCACGACTGCACCGACCACCCACGAGCCGCTGAATACCGTCGACCCAACCTATGATGGCCCCGGTGAAGTCGTCTTGCCTGCGGACCGGCCGCCGCCAGTGAATCCCGCTCCGCCCGCGAATGAGCCCTCGACGCCTGCCGACCGGGCCACCGGGTCTGCTCGCCCAAGCTTCAGCTGCGGCAGTGCACGCACCAGCAGCGAACGCGCGGTCTGCACCAACTCTGGCTTGGCCGCATTGGACCGCCAGATGGCGAGCCAATTCAACCGCGCCTTGTCCGAAGCCGGCCCGGGGGAGCGGCAGATGCTGCTGAGGACTCGTACGACCTTCCTAAACTTCCGGGATCGCTGCGGGTCCGAGGCGTGCATTGCAGACGCTTATCGGGGGCGGATGTCGGAAATCCGCGACATCATGTCGGGGCAATGGCGCCCGCAGCGCTAAGCTGGGGATAAGTGCTCTGGAACGCTTCCAAGCAACGATCCGAATGCGCATATTCACCGCGTGACCCACCCTTTCGTCCCGCTGCGAGTCTTTTCTTCCTTCAGCATGCTGGAAGGCGCGATGGAGCCCGCTACCATCGCCGAGCGTGCAGCGAAGCTCGGCTTTCCCGCAATTGCCCTGACCGACCGCAACGGCCTCTACGGCGCCATGCCATTCAGCGATTATTGCGAGAAGAAGGGCGTACAGCCGATCATCGGGTCAACGCTTGCGGTGGCACGCCCGCCGGAGATGGGAGGCCAAGCAGGGCAGATCGACTGGCTGGTGCTGCTCGCCAAGGATGAGACTGGATACGGCAACCTTTGCAAGCTGGTGTCCGCTGCACATCTGGACCGGCCGATCAGCGAAGAGCCGCATGTCAGTTTCGCGGCGCTGCAGGCAGCCAGCGAAGGGCTTATCGCGCTCACCGCAGGGCGCGACGGGGGCGTGGCCAAATTACTAGCCGACGGACAGGCGGAGCTTGCTGCATCCTACCTCTCGCACCTGCAGCGGCTGTTTCCCGAACGCTTGTATATCGAGATTGCGCGCCGCAACGATCCGGTGGAGGACGCCTCCGAAAACGCGCTGATCGATCTTGCCTACGAGCGCGATTTGCCGCTCGTCGCAACCAATCCGGCCGCTTACGCCGATCCCAGCTTCCATGCCGCGCATGACGCAATGCTGTGCATCGCGCACTCCGCCTACGTCGAAAGCAATGATCGTGTTACTTCCTCGCCCGAGGCGTGGCTGAAAGATGCCTCGGCCATGGCAGAGCTTTTCGTCGATCTTCCGGAAGCGCTCGCCAATACGGCCGTTGTCGCGCAGCGCTGCGCCGTGTCCGCACCAAAGCGCAAGCCGATCCTGCCGCGCCTCTCCGACGACGAGGATGAGACGCTTCGCCGCGACGCCCACGCCGGCCTTGCGGACCGGCTTAGGGGGCGCAGCGATGAGGATCGTAAGGTCTACATCGACCGCTTGGACTTCGAGATCGACGTCATCAGCAGGATGGGGTTTGCCGGATACTTCCTGATCGTCGCGGACTTCATCAAATGGGCCAAGGCCAACGGGATTCCTGTCGGTCCAGGCCGTGGTTCCGGCGCCGGCTCGGTGGTCGCTTGGGCGCTCACCATTACCGATCTTGATCCTATCGCCCTGAACCTTCTGTTCGAACGCTTCCTGAATCCCGAACGCGTGTCGATGCCCGACTTCGACATCGATTTTTGCGAAACGCACCGCGACAAGGTCATTACCTACGTCCAGGCGAAATACGGCAGAGACAAGGTTGCGCAGATCATCACCTTCGGTCGCCTGAAGGCGCGCGCGGTGCTCAAGGACACGGGCCGCGTCCTCCAGATGAGCTACGGGCAAGTCGATCGCCTGGCCAAGACCATTCCGAACCATCCCACTGATCCGTGGACGCTGGAGCGGGCCCTTGGCCGCGCGCGCGACAAGTCCGGCGGGCCGCTTGCCGGCGTTCCGGAGCTGATGTCCGAATATCGCAACGATGCGGACGTGAAGCGGCTCTTGGACCTGGCGATGAAATTAGAGGGCCTTCCGCGCCACGCGTCGACGCACGCTGCGGGCGTTGTCATCGGCGACCGCCCGCTCGATGCGCTGGTGCCGCTTTACCGCGATCCCCGCTCGGACATGCCGGTGACCCAGTTCGACATGAAATATGTCGAGGCCGCGGGCCTGGTGAAGTTCGACTTTCTCGGACTGAAGACGCTCTCCGTCCTCAAGGAAGCCCAGCGGCTGCTTTCACTGCAGGGGGTTGAGGTCGATCTGTCGGCACTCAGTTGGGACGATCCAGACGTCTACGAACTGCTGCAGCGCGGTGACACCGTCGGGGTATTCCAGCTGG
>JBJMUK010000038.1:0-6394 GCA_045811225.1 Sphingomicrobium sp.
TGGTCGATGGCTTCAGCTTGTGGTTGCCGATACTGGTCGTCGATGGTTTGGGGCGGCGCGTCGGCGAGCCGCTGATTTCGTCCTCGTTGGGCACGGGCATTCTCCTATGGCGCCGCCTTAGCGCCAAAGCTTGCGAGCCCGCTAGGCCAGCCCGATCAGACTGACCTGACGTCCGTAAGCGGCCTCGCCAAGGTGTGTGGCCCGACGATAGCTGAAGTAACGTTCGGCATCCGCATAAGTGTCGAGATCGAGTGTTTCGACCTGAGCCAGACCGGCGGAGCGCAGCCGATACGCGACATAGGCTTCGAGGTCGAAGTGAGGCCGTTCACCCGGCGTCCGCGAGAAGAAGCAATCGGTCGCCTCATCCTGAACAAGGAAACGCTCGCGGAAGGCTTCGTCGACTTCGTAGGACTTCCGGGCGATGCACGGGCCGACCGCGGCTGACATGCGCTCGCGCCTGGCGCCGAGCTTTTCCATCGCTTCGATAGTGGCGTCGGTGATCCCGCCCAAGGCCCCGCGCCAGCCTGCATGGGCCGCACCGACCACGCCCGCCTCGGCATCCGCAAACAATACGGGAGCGCAATCAGCAGTCAGGACGCCGAGAATGATGCCAGGACGGTCGGTAACGAGGGCGTCGCCAGCTGGGCGGTTGGTGAGCGGCCAGGACTGCTCGACGGAAAGCACGTCCGCTGAGTGGACCTGATGCGCAAGGGTCAGTGAAGCACCGGGCAGGACTGCGGCGACGGCTCGCCTCTGGTTCTCCCGCAGAGCCTCCGCATCGTCCCCGCTCCCAGGTCCGACATTAAGACCCCACATCTCGCCCCTGGATACCCCACCCCGCCGGCCCAGGAACCCGTGCGGGACCGCGAGGCATTGGCCGCGGACGACGTCGACTGTCACAGGTCCAGCCGCATTACGATGTCTTCGTCGGCATGGTCACCAACCATGAAATGGTAGGGTCCGACCTCGGTGAATCCGTATCGTGCGTAGAAGCGGCGAGCGCGATGATTGTCGGTGAATACGGACAGATAGAGCTCATCTGCGCCCCGCCGCTGCGCCTCCGCAAGCACCCAGTCCATGAGGGTCGGCGCAAGCCCGGCGCCTTGCCAGGGCTTCAGGATGTAGAATTGTCGAAGCTCGATCGGGCGGCTGCGCGGGGTGAACGGCAAGCTTGGCGGGCCTAGCTTGGCGTAGCCGACCAACGCCTGACCTTCCTCGATAACGCGGATCGCGTAAAAATCTGATCGAAGCTGCTCCTGCCAGTTATCCACGTCGTGCGACTGTAGAAAGAAGGCGAGGTTCTCCGGGCTGTAGAGATGTCCAAACGTCTCGGTGAAACTGCGCTTGCCCAGCGTCGAAAGGGCAGCGGCATCATCGAGAGTTGCAGGGCGGAACTGGGGCATCACAGACCCGCCGGAGCCGGCCAGCCGGGTGCGTGCAGGCCGACGACCTTGAATAGAGAACCCATCGCATCCGGACGGCAAAGCCGTGCACGGGCAGCCTCAACCTCGTCAGCGCGTTCCGGCGCGCGCCCGGCAAGTGCGGCGGCCCGCGCTGTAATTCCAAGCCGCTCCAGCCACGGCCCTTGTTCCACGGGGCCTATCGCAGCACAGCCTGCTTCGGTCGCAGCGCGCACCAACGCTTCGAAATCTACATGCGACGTCAAATCCTGCTCTCCAGGCGCTTCAAGTACGTGCGCGAAGCGATGGCGGCGAACGGCTTGGAGGGTATCGCCGGGCGCGGTTCGCTCGTGACCATAGTCGATGACAAGGGCGGCGCCGCCAAATCTCTTCAGCCCGGTCGCCAGTTGCGTCATCGCTTCATCGCGTGCCGGGGAAGTCTCCACGACGTCGCCATCCCGGTCGAATGCGAGGCCTCCGGCGGCTACAACTACGTGGCGCTCCCTGGCACCCACGAACTGCCGGATGGGGAGGGCGTCGAAGAACTCGTTGGCGACGACCAGAGCGGGCATGGTCGGCAGGTCGTCAATCCCGTCATGCCAGCAGGCGCCGGGCACGAGCGCCGCCTGCGCCTCCCGGAGGATGGGGCTCGTTTCGACGAAGTGAACCTGGGGCTGGAGCCCGGCGGAGCGCATCACCCGCAGAGCGTCCGCCGCAAGCGTTCCACGACCGGGTCCGAGCTCGACGTAGGCGACCTCGTTCGGCCCACCCGCGCGTACCCAGCAATCGGCGAGGCAGGCGCCTACGATCTCCCCGAACATCTGGCTGATTTCGGGCGCCGTAGTGAAGTCACCAACCGCCCCGAGCGGGTCACGGGTGGCGTAATAATAGCTGTTGCAGGCCTCCATATAGGCTTCGACGCTGATCGGGCCTTCGGTCCTGATGCGTTCGCGAAGGGCGCGTTCGAGCTGCTTCAGGCGACACTCTCCGTGCCCGCAATCCCTTCCACTCGCACGCGGCGACCCTTTGCCGTGGCCATGAGATAAGTCCCGCCAAGGATCATCGGCAGGGACAGCCACTGGCCCATGTGCAAGCCCGTCGCCTCGACGAAGCCGATGAGCTGCCGGTCGGGCTCCCGGATGAATTCCAGGCCGAAACGGAAGGTGCCGTAGAAGAAGATAAAGGCGCCAACCAGTTTGCCCGGTTCATAGCGTGCCTTCGTCCGCCAGAACATGAATGCCAGTATCCCGAAGAGCACCAGTCCCTCCAGTCCCGCCTCATAAAGCTGGCTTGGATGACGGCCCGGCCCTAGCAGCAATTCCGGCTTGCCCTCCACGATCCGTCCAGTCGCAAACTCGGGAAACCGCACTGCCCAAGGAAGGTCGGTTTTCGCGCCCCACAACTCGTGATTGATGAAGTTCGCGATGCGGCCGAAGAACAATCCAAAGGGCACGCAGCATGCCACATAGTCGTGGATGCGGAGCCAGTTCAGCTTTTCCTTGCGCGCGAGATAGAGGATCCCGAGGCTCGTCCCAATCACCCCTCCGTGGAACGACATGCCGCCGTCCCAGAGCTTGAAGATGCTGATTGGGTTCTGGAGGTAAGTGCCCAGGTCGTAAAATAGCACGTAGCCCAGGCGGCCACCGATTATGATGCCTAACGCCGAGTAGAAAACGAGGTCGTCAGCATGCCGGCGGGCAAGCGGCGCCCCCGGCTTGTCGATCAGCTTGAGCATATACCAATAGCCGACGAAAATGCCGGCCAGATAGGCAACGCTGTACCAGCGCAGGTCAAATGACCCGATGGAGAAGATGACAGGATCAAGGTGAAGATCGGTCCACTTGATTGCATTCGACGCGTTCACTTGCTGCAAGGGCTTTCCCCTGAAAGTTGCCAGCCTCATAAGGCCGCCTCGGCCAAAGGCAAAGGAGCGGAAGTAGGGTGGATCGGCGGGCGATCAGGGTGCGAACGCACGGGGGCTTGCTTTGTCACTAAAGGACCGGGTCAAACTCGATCGAAGGACCTTGCTGATCGGCGGTGGCCTCGGTGTCGGACTCGTCGTTGCCCTCACCGTTCCCTCGTGGCTCCGCCAGTCGGACCAGGCCGGAGATCGACCTTTGGGAGCCTTCATTAAGATCGGCCGCGATGGCCGGGTGATCGTTGCAGTGCCCCAGGTCGAGACTGGCCAGGGCGTCTGGACGGCGCTGCCGCAAATCGCAGCGGATGAGCTTGGCGCTGCTTGGGATCAGGTGGCCGTCGAGCCGGCCCCATTCGACGACCGCTACGCGAACCCTCTCGCCGACAAGGAAGGCTGGTTCGACGGACTGGGGCGGTTGCAGCGCTTCGAGATGGACGACGCCGCCGCCCGGATCACTGCTGGATCGACCTCCATCCGCGCATTTGAGCAGACGATGCGTGAAGCAGGCGCTGCTGCACGAGCAATGCTGATCAAAGCGGCCGCCAGCCGTTGGAACGTCGACGACGAGGATTGTGACACGGCGGATGGGAAGGTCACTTGCGGTGACCACGAACTGAGCTTCGCCGCTCTGGCGGAAGATGCGGCCGGGTACAGCCCCGGCGCCATCAAGCTTCGTAAGGCGGCAAACAGGAAGCTGATCGGCCAGCCACTCCAGCGACTGGATTCCCCTGCGAAGACGAACGGAAGCTTCCGCTTCGCCGGTGACGTGCGCTTGCCGGACATGGTCTTCGCCTCGGCCCGCGTTGCACCGGTTGGCGGCAAGTTGAACGGCTACGTGCGTAGCAAGGGCGTGATCGCCGGCAATGGTTGGATTGCTGCCGTCGGGGACAGCTGGTGGAGCGCCGAGCAGGCCCTGCGATCGGCACAGGTTCAATTCGATGTGCCGCGCACCTCGGTTCCCCTTGACGCGCAACTCGACGATGCGCTCGCTTCCGGTGCAACCGAGACCTGGCACTCCCGCGGTGATTATGCGGCCGCCGTGGAGGGCTCCCGCGCCCTGACCGCTTTGTACCGCGCGGCGCCCGCAATGCACCTAGGCCTTGAGCCGCTTACTGTCACCGCGCGCTGGAAAGGCGACGTGCTGGAGGTGTGGGCGACTGCGCAGGCTCCCGAGCTCGCGCGCGCCGCGGCAGAACGTGTCGCAGGTGGGGCAAGGCTTGCTTTCTACCCGATGCCCGCGGGTGAGCCGGGCGGGCGAGCGATGGAACAGGAGGGCATCCCGATTGCGGTTGCGCTTTCCCGTCAGCTTGGACGCCCGGTCCAGCTGACTTTCTCCGCTGCCGTCAGTCAGAACCACGACCTCCCCTCGCCAGCCGCTGTTGCGCGAATGTACGGACTACCCCGTCCCGACGGGATTCCGGCCGCCTGGAAGATGCGGTTAGTGACCGCAGGCGGATTGGGATCGGCACTTTCAAGGCTGGCGGGAGGTGAGGCTGCGACCGTCACGCCTCCCTCGGGCGGCGGCGCTCCACCATATGGCATTGCCAATGTGAAGATCGACGCGGTGCCGGTCAATTTGCCCTATCGCGCGGGGTATATGCGCGGCTCGCCGGAGCGCGAGATCGCCTTCTTCAGCGAGAGCTTCGTCGATGAGCTTGCTCGTGCCGCGGGCGTCCAGCCGCTGGCGTTTAGAATGGCGATGCTTGGTTCGAATCCGCGCTTGGCGGCCTGCATCCAGCAGGCGACCAGCGCCGCCTCCTGGGATGGTGGCGGCATGGGCAGCACCATGGGGCTTGCGGCATGGTCCGCCTATGGATCGCACATAGCTCTGATTGCTGAAGCGACGATCGGAGCCGATTCAAACTTGCAGGTGCATCGGTTGGTGGCTGCAGTCGACTGTGGCCGTGTGGCCAATCAGGGGCTCGTCCGGCAGCAGATCCAGAGCGGCATGTTGTGGGCGTTGGCGCAGGCGTCCGTCGCGGGTCCGGAGTTTCTCGGTCCGATGCCGATTGCACGGGACTTCGGCCGTCTCTCCATCCCCCGCATCAATCATGTACCTGCCATTCGCGTGGATCTCATAGTGAACGATCATGCGCCGGGCGGGGTGAGCGGCCTGGGTGTCGCGGTTCTCGCGCCGGCGGTCGCCAATGCGATTCATGCGGCGACCGGCAAGCGCCTGCGCAGCCTGCCGTTCGACGCGATGGCCGCAGCATGATGCGCCCCGACGACCATCCGCCAATACAGGCGCCGAAAGTTGGCGTACTGCTCATCAACCTGGGGACCCCCGACGCGGCAGAGGCACGGGCGGTACGCCGATATCTGGCGGAGTTCCTTAGCGACCCGCGCGTCGTCGAGATTCCAAAATGGATCTGGCAGCCCATCTTGCGAGGAGTGATCTTGCGTACTCGCCCCAAAAAGAGCGCGCACGCCTACAAACTGGTTTGGACGAACGAAGGGTCGCCACTGGCCGCGATTACGCGTGCGCAAGCGGCAGCGCTGCAGGAGCGTCTCGGCGCTGAAGTGAGGGTCGAGTTCGCGATGCGCTACGGGAATCCGGGCATTGCCAGCGTGATCGATCAGATGATGGCCGCGGGTTGCACGCGCATTCTCGCTGCTCCTTTGTACCCGCAATACTGCGCAGCAACGACCGCGACGGCGAACGATGCGGTGTTTGCTGCACTTGCCGCGATGCGATTTCAGCCAACCTTGCGATTGCTCCCCCCTTATTACGACCGCCCTGCGCATATCGAGGCGCTGCGCGCCCACTTGCAGCGGCAGCTGGATGCGTTGGACTTCACGCCCGACCGGCTGCTGCTCAGTTTCCACGGGATGCCGCAGCGCACGCTGGAACTGGGCGATCCCTATCACTGCCATTGCCGCAAGACGGCGCGGCTGCTCGCCGGGCAGTTGTCCATTCCGGTCGATGTCGCCTTCCAGTCGCGTTTCGGCCGGGCCAAGTGGCTCGAGCCCGCGACGGAGCTGATGCTGAAGACCTACCCCGGCCAAGGCGTGAAAAAGCTCGCCATTGCCGCTCCGGGCTTTTCCGCCGACTGCCTCGAAACGCTCGAAGAGCTTG